>DATGJE010000044.1:0-8608 GCA_035295305.1 Candidatus Acidiferrales bacterium
GGTTGTTTTCGCCGCGCTGTCTTACGGCGCGTGGTGGACGCGCAGCGTTCAGTGGCAGCGTTCGTATCAAATCACGAATCCGGTGATAGCGCCCGCCACGATGAACCAGGAAGGAGCCGGTTCATCAGGACCTTATTTCCCCGGCTCCGTCGAAGTCGCTCACAACGCAACAATTCCCGCACAGTTCTTCCTCGAATCGGAGACCTGCAAGACCTGCCACGCGGACATTTACCGCGAATGGGCGAGTTCCGCGCATCATTTTTCGTCATTCAATAATCAGTGGTACCGCAAAAGCATCGAATACATGCAGGACACCGTCGGCATTACTCCTTCGAAATGGTGCGCCGGCTGCCACGATCCCGCGTTGCTTTTAACCGGCATGTTCGACCGGCCCGTCCGCGAAGTCGAAAATACCCCAGAAGGACAAGCGGGCTTGGGTTGCGTGATGTGCCATTCCATCGTCTCGGTGCAATCCACGATGGGGCAGAACGGCTACGTTCTCGCATACTCGCCGCTCGATCGCATTGCAACCAGCAAGAATCCCGTCGTGCACAATTTGGTCGACTTCCTCATCAAACTGAATCCGGAACCGCATCGCCGCTCTTTTCTGAAACCATTTGTCAAAAATCAGACCGCCGAATTTTGCTCGACATGCCACAAAGTCCATCTCGACTTTCCGGTGAATCACTATCGGTGGACGCGCGGCTTCAACGAATACGACAACTGGCAGGCCAGCGGAGTTTCCGGCAAGGGCGCGCGGTCTTTTTATTATCCGCCCAAGCCACAGATCTGCACGGATTGTCACATGCCTAAGACACGCTCCACGGATTTCGGCAATTACGCGGGCATGATTGACTCGCACCGTTTCCCGGGCGCGAACACGGCGCTGCCCTACGAGAACGAAGACACCGCGCAACTCGACACCGTCGAAAAGTTTTTGAAGGACAATCAAGTGAGCGTCGACATTTTCGGCATTTCGCCGGAAAGCGCACCACCCGCAGGCAAACGAACATCCCCGCCGCCGAGCGCAGCCGTCGCGCCGCAACTTCAGACCACCTTCGGCGTTGGCGAAGAATCAGAATTCACGGCTCCGAAGGGACAGGAAGGATTCGCAAGTCGCGCGTCACAACTGACGGCTCCCTTTGGTCGGCTTCCCATCGCGGTCCGACGAGGGGACACTGTTCGACTCGACGTGGTCGTTCGCACCCGCGGTGTCGGTCACTTCTTCCCGGGCGGAACTATAGATGCCTTTGATTTGTGGCTCGAATTGAAAGCGACGGACGAAAAAGGACACACGATTTTCTGGAGCGGCGAGGCTGGCAAAAACAATGACACGAATGGACCCGTCGATCCGGGTGCGCAATTCTATCGAGCCTTGCTCGTCGACTCTCACGGCAATCCTATCAACAAACGCAACGCCTGGGCCGAACGCGCCGTCATCTACGTCCGTCTGATTCCGCCAGGCGCAGCCGACACGCTTCACTACCGGATCCACATTCCGAGCGATGTCGGCAATCGCATCACACTCACCGCGAAATTGAACTACCGTAAATTTAGCTGGTGGTTCACGCAATTTTCATTCGGCGGCGTTCACGATCCTAGCCAGCACAACCCTTCCGTTGCTCCCGAATATGACGACACGAAATGGGTTTTCACCGGCGACACGAAAGGCGACTCCGGCCAGAAGCCGGGCATTCCAAATGTTCCGATCGTTGTAATGGGTCAGGACAAAGCCGAATTGCAAGTGTTGCCCGCCGGCGCAGCGCCTCCCAAGCCGCGCGTCGCTGTAGAAGCCGCTGACTGGCAGCGCTGGAACGATTACGGCATCGGTTTGCTGCTTCAAGGTGATTTACAGGGCGCTGAAGCAGCCTTTGAAAAAGTCGCTCAAGCCGCGCCGAATCGCGGCGATGGCTGGGTCAACATGGGCCGCGTCCAACTCCAGGAAGGGAACTTGCCCGAAGCGGAAAAAGTTCTTTTGCAGGCTCTCAAAGTCGCTCCGTCGCTTGCCAGCGCCCATTTCTTCTATGGCAGTGTCTTGCGCGACCAGGGTCATTACGACGAAGCGATCGCTCAGTTCAAAACAGCGCTCGAGCAATATCCGGCCGACCGCGTCGTACTCAACGATGTCGGCCGCACGCTCTTCCTCGAACGACGTTACGCTGACGCCATCCGCGAGTTTCAATCTGTCCTGAACATCGATCCCGAGGACGTCGAGGCCAATTACAACCTCATGTTATGTTACAACGGCATGGGACAGCCCGAACGCGCTCACGACTACGAGGTGCGCTACTTGCGCTTCAAGGCTAACGAAGCGGAAGGCGCTTTGACGGGTCCCTATCTTCGCACTCATCCAGACGACAACAACGAACGGCAACCCATTCACGAGCTTACTTCAGCGCCTCTCGCGTCCGCGAACGCACCGTATTCGCGCAGCACAGCTCTCAACACAAAAGGCCAGCGCTGATGGCTCACCGCTCGCTTCCGAAATTCTGGCCCGCGCTCACGGTCTTTCTCCTGACGCTTTCTCTCGCCGGCCTGCACGCACAGAAATTGCCGCTGCCGGTCGCTCACATCACTTTTCGAGACGTCACGCGCTCCGCAGGCATTCATTTCGTTGCCAACAATGGTGCGTTCGGCAAAATGTGGCTCCCAGAAGCATTGGGTCCGGGTGTTGCGTTTCTCGACTATAACAACGACGGCTGGCAGGACATCCTGTTGATCAATGGAACGAATTGGCCCGGACACGCCGGCCCGCATTCCACCATGGCGCTCTATCGCAACAATCGCAACGGAACGTTCACCGACGTCACGCGCCAAGCTGGCTTGGCTGAGGAAATGTACGGCTTGGGCGTCGCCGTCGGAGATTATGACAACGACGGCTGCGACGATATTTTTGTCACCGCGCTCGGTCAGAGCCATCTCTTCCATAACAATTGCAATGGCACATTCACCGACGTTACGAAAAAGGCTGGCCTCTGGGGTCCGAACGAATTCAGCACCTCAGCCGCATGGGTCGACTTCGACCGCGACGGCCATCTCGATTTGCTCGTCGCGAATTACGTTCAGTGGACTCCGCAAACCGACATTTTCTGCACCCTTGACGGCACCGCCAAATCCTATTGCACGCCCGAGGCGTATCACGGCACGTCGCTCCGCCTGTGGCACAACAACGGCGACGGTACGTTTACCGACGTCACGCGCAAAGCCGGTCTGTACGATCCCACATCGAAGAGCCTCGGCATCACGATTCTCGATGCGAATCAAAACGGCTGGCCGGATATTTTTGTTAGCAACGATACCGAGCCCAACAAGCTTTACATCAACAATCGCAATGGCACTTTTACGGAGAAAGCTGTCATGGCGGGTGTCGGTTTCAGCGAAACCGGTATTGCCCGCGCCGGCATGGGCACGGACTCCGCCGATTATGATCGTTCAGGTTATCCCAGCATCTTGATAACCAATTTCTCGAACCAGATGTTGGCGCTTTATCACAATGAGCGAAATGGCCTCTTCGTCGATCAAGCGCCGAATTCTGAAATCGGCCATGCAAGCCTCCTCACACTTGGCTTTGGCTGTTTTTTCTTTGATTATGACAACGATGGCTGGCCGGATATTTTCGTCGCCAACGGCCACATCGATCCCGATATCGAGAAAGTGCAGCGCCAGGTTCGCTATGCGGAGCGGCCTCTGCTGTTTCGCAATCTCGGCGGCGGGAAATTCTCTGACGTAACCTCAACCTTGGGCGCGGCGTTCGATTCTCCGCGAGTAGCTCGCGGTGCCGCTTACGGAGACGCATTCAACGACGGCAAGCTTGACATTTTGATCTCGACGAACTCAGGTCCCGCATATCTCTTCCGCAACGAAGGTGGGACGAATCACAGCCTTCGCGTCAAATTGGTCGGTACAAAATCCAATCGTGACGGCATCGGCGCAGTCGTGAAAGTGACTTCGGGCGGCTCCACGGAGTCGGAAATGCTCAAGAGCGGTTCGAGCTATCTCTCTGCAAGCGAACTCGTGTTAACGTTTGGTCTCGCGCAAGATACGAAAGCTGCCGAAGTTGAAATTCGTTGGCCAAGCGGGCACGAGGATCGTCTGCAAAATATCTCCGCCGGCCAGACGATTACGGTAAAAGAAGGGCAGGGCATTATTGCCGCCAAGCCGTATCAGAGAGACTGACGAACCCGTGCGTCGAAAGCTCCGCCGCGTTACGATTGTGGGCGCAGCGTTCATTCTTTGTTTTTGTGTTCTGTTTTTCGCTCATCAGATTTCTCGCGCACATGCTTTTCAGGTGGCCGCAGGCGCAAATACCGGAACGAAAGCCGAAGCGGTTCATCACAATAATCTCGGCGTGGCTTTCATGGAGCGCCAGGAACAGAAGAACGCGCTCGCGGAATTCCAGCAAGCCTATGCTCTCGATGCCCATCTCGATGCAGCGCGGCTTAACCAGGCCATCGCTCTGCTGAATCTCCAGCAATTTTCGCAGGCTCGGCCGATTCTCGATGAACTTGCGAAGCGCGAACCCAAGAATCCTCGCGTATGGTACAACCTCGGCCTTCTCGAAAAATCCGACGGCCATGCTGACGCCTCCGCCGCCGATTTCGAGCGCGTCGCCGCTATCGACCCCGATGACGCTGACACGCAGTATTTTCTCGGCCAGGATTACATGGCTTTGCACGAATATCCTCAGGCCATTGCCGCGTTCGAGCGCGCTCTAAAAATAAATCCATTTCACGTTTCCGCCGAATTCGCGCTCGCGCAAGCTTTCCAACGATCCGGCGAAACGCCGCGCGCGCGTACTCACCTGGTTCGCTTCCAACAGTTGGTGGCGGCGAAACTCGGTGCACCGATGAGCCTCACTTACGGCGACCAGGGAAAATATTCTCTCGCTGAAATCATTTCTGCCGGCGCGGAAGAGGTTCCGCATGCGATTCCCGTTCATTTTGTGGATATCACCTCGGAATCCGGTTTGCCGACTCGCGCAATGCCGCCCGCGATTCAGAGAAGCGCGCAAACCGCGGAAGCTGACTCCTACGGGTCCGGTGCCTGCGTTTTCGACTATGACGGCGACGGTCGTCCGGATATTTTCCTGGTAAACGCGGACGGCAGTGGTCGTCCCGCTCTCTACCACAATCTAGGCAATGGGAAATTCGCGGACGTCACCGCCCAGTCCGGCATAAGAATTCCTGGCGTCGGAATGGGCTGCACGGCAGGCGATTACGACAACGATGGGCGTCCGGATCTCGCTGTCAGCTATAACGGTGGTGTCGCGCTCTTTCACAACGACGGCGGCGGGAGATTTCACGACGTCACCGCAAGCGCTGGAATTCAGGTCACTGGCCAGGCGATGGGTCTCACGTTTGTTGATTACGACCACGACGGCGATCTCGATCTCTACGTCGCTCGCGCGTCCGCACACGCCGCAGCGGATTCTTCTCCTTCCGCTGCGAATATCACCAATGAGCTCTGGCGCAATAATGGCGACGGCAAATTCACAGAAGTCACGCAGGAGACTGGTTTAGCCGGTGACGGTCCAAGTTGGGGCGCGACAGCAAGTGACATCAACAACGATCGCGCCGTAGACCTTGTCGTCACCTCTTTTAACCACCCTCCCACAGTCTATTTAAATCCTCGCGAAGGAAAATTCCGCGCCGAACAGCCATGGACGACCACGATGCATTCTCCCGCCGTTGGTGCGCTTGCCTTTGAGTTCGATAAAGACGGCTGGATGGATTTGGCTTTCACACATTCGGGCGCGCCCGGCCTTTCGTTGTGGCGCAACGTGAATGGCAAACAATTTGTGCCAATGTCATTGCCGAAATTGGATTGGACCCGTGGCTGGGGCGTCGCAGCGCTTGACTACGATAACGACGGCTGGATTGATCTTGCCGCTGTCGGAGAAACTGGTTCCGGCGGCCGCATCGTTCTGCTGCGAAACGAAGGCCCCGCCGGCTTTCGTGACGTATCAGCCGAAGTTGGCCTGGACAAAATTCACCTCACGCGCCCGCGCTCGCTCGTGGCGGCGGATTTTTTCGGCGACGGAGCCACGGATCTGCTGATCACGAAGAATGGCGCGCCGCCTGTGCTTTTGCGCAATGTAGGAGGCAATCGCAATCATTGGCTCAGGGCCCAGCTGACGGGATTGAACGACAACAAGAGCGCGATCGGTGCGAAGGTCGATATCTACGCCGGAACTCTTCACCAGAAGTTTGAAGTGTCAGCCGCCTCGGGATATCTGGGGCAGAGCGACACGAACATCGTCATCGGTCTCGATGACGCCGCCAAAATTGATATCTTCCGCATGCTCTGGCCCACTGGCGTTTTGCAGGACGAAATCAATTTCCCCGCGGATTCGCGCCAGACGATCACCGAGCTTGACCGCCGCGGCAGCTCGTGTCCGCTTCTGTTTGCGTGGAATGGCCACACGTTTCAGTTTGTCGCCGACATCATCGGCTCGGGAATCGTCGGCCACTGGGTTGGTCCCGGCGAACGAAATATTCCGAATCCCGAGGAATATCTTAAGGTCAACGGTTCCGACGTCGAGTTGAAAAACGGCAGGCTCGAATTTCGTTTAGTCGAACCCGAAGAAGAGCTCGACTACCTCGACCAGGTGCGCCTCCTCGCTGTCGACCATCCGGCCGGCGTGGAGGTCTATCCCAACGGCCATTTCTCGATGTATCCGCCGTTTCCAGCTTTCAAAGTCGTTGCGACTCGTTCTCCTCATCTGCCGCTCGGAGCGTGGGATGATCATGGCCGCAACGTTCTGCCGCAGTTGCTTAAGCGCGACCATCAGTTTGTGACTGGCTTCGAAACTACGCCCTTTGCGGGCTTCGCAAAGTTGCACTGGCTCGAATTGGATTTGGGCAACTGGAATCCGCAGAATCACCTGCGGCTGGTTCTCGATGGCTTCACGGATTACTTCTCCGCGAGCTCTCTATATTCAGCATGGCAAGCCGGACTGAAGCCCATTCCGCCTTACATCGAAGCCCTAAGCGCGGACGGCCGTTGGCATCGCGTCGTCGGCGACATGGGATTTTTCTCCGGCCTCGAGCGCACCATGACCGCCGACCTCACCGGAAAGCTTCCGCCGGGCACACGCAAGATTCGCATCGTCACAAACCTGAAAATTTACTGGGATCGAATCCGCATAGACAATTCCGCCGCAGACGCAACGTATCGCGTCACGCAAGTGCCGCTCGCGAATGCGAATCTCCGGTTTCGCGGCTATCCGAATTACGTCGAAGGAAAGACTCCGGGAGATTTGACTTTCTTTTACGATCAGGTCAGCGCGACGGGACCCTACGCGCATCAAGCCGGAAATTACACGCGCTACGGAAATGTGCTGCCACTTTTGCAACAAGTCGACGAGAAATACGTCGTCTTTGGCTCCGGCGACGAAGTAGCCGTGAGTTTTGATCCTTCTTCACTGCCAAAACTCGCTCGCGGCTGGGTCCGCGATTATTTTTTCTATGCCAATGGTTTCGACAAGGACATGGATTTCTACGCTGATTACGGCGGCACTGTCACGCCATTGCCCAAGCATACGCTCGTCTCTTATCCGTATCCTCCCGGGATCGCCTATCCGACCGATCCGAGCCATCTCGACTATCTGCTGCGCTACAACACTCGTGCCGTCTCCGGCCAGCCTCCCGCCTCTTATCGCTTTCAGTACCGCAACAAGGCGCCCTCGAACGCAAAAATGCCATGAAGCCTTGCAAATCGCCGCGAATCAGATACGCCATTGGAACGTAGCGCATGGCCGTTATATTCTCCCGACGTGCGCTCCGCTCGCCGTTCTCCCACATTTGGCCTGTTCCTCGGTCTCGTCATCACGCTCGCTGCCGTTGTGGTTTATTCCGCATACATCACGCGGCAAATCTCTGGTTTGCGCGCGCTGCAAAACAATCTGGCCGACCGCTATCGCAAAGATTCGCTCCAGCTCTTGCGCATTCAGAATGATCTGAATTCTCTCGGGCTCGCCATGCGTGACATGTTAGCCAACGACGAACCGTATCCTCTGACGGCATGGTCGGCACAATTTCAGCAAATCCATACCGATCTCAACGATGCGCTCCAACGCGAACAGCAACTCGCGGTAACTCCTCGCACTCCGGAACAAATGCAAGAACTTGCGAATTCATTCGCGCAATTCTGGAACGCGGTGGATCGTACCTTCACTCTTGTGCACGACGGAAAAGAAAAAGAAGCGCGCGAGCAAATTCGCATTTCGTTGCAGGCCAGGCAAGCATCCCTCACCACGGCCGTCGCGCGTCAATTGGTCGAGAACAATGCAGGTGAGGAAGAAGCCGCGCGCCAAATCGGTCAAATCTACGACCGCGTTCAGCGCCAGGTTTACCTGTTTCTGACGGCAACGTTGATCGCCATCCTGTTAACGAGCCTCTATTTAATCCGCTCCAACCGTCGCCTCTTCGCGCAATTGGATGCATTGTCAAAGCAGCGAAGTGAACTGGCCCAGAAATTGATCTCCACGCAGGAGTCGACTCTGCGCTACATTTCCCGTGAATTGCACGACGAGTTCGGTCAAATCCTCACGGCCATCGGCTCGATGCTCAGCCGCTCGGAAAAGTACGCGCCTGAAGCTTCAATCCTC
>DATGJE010000045.1:0-20907 GCA_035295305.1 Candidatus Acidiferrales bacterium
GCGCATCTAAAACTCCGTGAAGACTGCATGAAAGCCCAACGTCTAGTTCTCTCCGCTCTATTGGTGCTGCTGATCTTGGCCACGGCTGGATTGGTGCTGACCAACTCCTGGAAGAATAGCGTTTCAAATCTGGCCGCAAAACAGTCGTCGGCGGAAACATTCGTCGATGACAGTCCGCTCGAAACCGCCCAGCAATTGGCCAAAGTCGCCGTGACTTCCGACGAACAGCAATACGCGGGAGCGGCGCTGCGACTCGCGGACCATGAAGTGGACACGGCCTTTGATAATGCGCTGCGCGACGCTACTCGCCATACTCCGACGCTCAGCGCTGAGGCGAAAGCGCTCCAGGCGCGTATTGTGCGACGCCAGGCCCGCGTGGATGCGGAGCAGGCGAATGTCGCGCGGCTCACCGAGTTGGTTGCAAAAGCCCCGGCTAGCAGAAAAGACGAGCTCCAACAGGAACTGACGCTGGCCCAGGCGCAAGAATCCCTCGACGAGGATCAACTGGGAGACGCCCATCAGGATTTCGTTCGCGCCGGCGGAGATCCGCGAACCAAGATTCAGCAGGCGCTGCAGCAGCACGAACAATCCGTAGCGGATCTCGACAAAGGAATCATAACGTTTGCAACCAGCAGTTATCAGATATCGACGGAACAGACCACGGCGCGCAATGTGCTCGCGGAATTCCGCGCGTGGAAATCGCTCAACGCCAAGAAGCTGCAAATCGATTCGGCCCGCCAAGACGCTCTGAAACGGGCGAGCGCATTCGCGGAATCGCACGATGCGCTCGAAAAACAAATTCAAGAGCAGCAAACGCCCGTCCAGGCGGAGCAACCGGGAAATTCGACAACGTCCACAGCACCGCCAGCCTCTCCGGCCAGTAATGCGACTACAACCACTGATGCGCTCGCGCGCGTTCACAAACTCAGCGACGATCAAAGGATACTGGCGGGATTGGACCTGCGCATCGAAGACGAGCAAACGCTCGCAGGGATTTACGGCAAATGGAGCGCGCTCGTTTTCAGCCGCGAACGTATGTTCCTTCGCGAGCTGCTCGAATCGGCTTTCTGGATTCTGCTGATTGCGTGTCTCGTTTCACTTGCTGATCTGCTCGTCCGGGGTTTTTTTCTGAAGCACGTCCCTGACCGCAAACGTTTTCTGACGCTGCGCTCCGTCATCATGGTTTCGACGCGCGTGGTTGGCATAATTTTGGTTCTGCTTGTGATTTTTGGGGTACCGAACCAGTTCGCGACGGTTCTGGCATTGACGGGCGCGGGACTAACTGTTGCGCTGAAGGATTTTATTGTCGGCTTTTTCGGATGGTTTGTGCTGATGGGCAGCAATGGAATTCGTCCTGGCGACTGGGTGGAAATCAACGGCGTAGGCGGCGAAGTTCTTGAGGTGGGGCTGTTGCGGACAGTGCTGCTCGAAACGGGCGACTGGTCCGACGCGGGCCATCCAACCGGCCGCAAAGTAACATTCGTGAATAGTTTCGCAATCGAAGGTCACTATTTTAATTTTTCCACGTCGGGGCAATGGATGTGGGACGAGTTACAAGTAACCATTCCGCCGGATCAGAATCCGTATCCGATCGCAGATGAAATCAAAAAGATCGTCGCAAAAGAAACGGACGCGAACGCGCGCGTGGCCGAACAGGAATGGGAACGCGTGACGCTGTCGCACGGTTCCACTGCGTTCAAGGCGGAGCCGGCGATGAATCTGCGGCCGAAGGATGGCGGAGTGAGCGTTGCGGTCCGCTACATCACGCGCGCCAACGAACGCCACGAGTTGCGCGCGCGCCTCTATCGTTCCGTGCTTGAACTTCTGCACAGTAAGAAAATTCCGCAAGCCACCGAAACATTTGTTTCGCAGCCCGTCGCTGACGCCAAGTAGCTCCTCACTATTACAGAGATTATTTGAAAATGCTTCGGAGCCCAGCGGTCAGCGGGTGAGCCAGGAGCGGGCGCGAATGGTGAAGAACGCATAAGGGAAAATCCAAAAGAGGGTGAAGAAACCGAAGTAGGCGTAAAGGATGCCGTAGAGAAAATCCATGGAACGTTCGCTCCGCAGAAAATAGAGCATGTTGAAGAACGACATGAGGCCGATGACCGTGAGCAAACGGAGAATCATAAAGGGTTTTCCGAACGCGAGATAGATGAGCAGGAACAGCACCGCGTAATTCACCGGATAGCGAAGATTCGTAATCAGGCGCTCGCATAGCGCGATGCAGCGCGGGACGAGAGGGCGTTTCCACACGATTGATTGGAAACGAATCTCCTCGCGAATGTAGCTGCGATCCCATCGCAGGAACATCTTGCAGAGTTTCCCGTAGGTTTCCGGGGCAACCGTGTGGACGACGGCGGTGCGCTGGTAAACGGTGTGAAAGCCCGCTTCGAGGATGAAGTTGGTGAGCGCGCGATCTTCGCCATAGGTGCAGGGCACGCCCCAAAAGGTTTGCGTTGACCAGCGTTCGAGGACGCTGCGAACCACGGAAGTCCTGTAGGCGGTGAGCGCGCCGGGACAGCAATACACGGTGCGATAGGACGATTCCACGGCACGCAGAAGGTCGAACGAAAGAATGAAACGAACATGCAGCATGCGCGGGATAAGTCCATGACGCCGGTTATACACGGCAACTTTTCCGGCGACGGCTCCGATTTCAGGATCGCGAAAGGGGCCTGCGACGGCGAGAAGGGCGCGAGGGTCGATTGCGCTGTCGGAGTCGATGGTCACGACGATCTCGCCACGCGCCTTGGCGAATCCTTCGGCGAGAGCTTCCCTTTTGCCGCGATTCTTCGGGAAGCGGATCGGAGTAATCCTGCCTGGGAACTGTGCTGCTGAGCGTTTGATGTAACGCCATGTGTCGTCGGTGCTGCCGTCGTCAATCACTAGGATTTCCAGGCGCTCTTTCGGATAGAGAGCAAGCGCAACGGAGGCGATGGACTTCATGACCATGGCACCTTCGTTGTAGGCGGGAATGATTACCGTGATCTGGGGAGCGTCTTCAAATGAGGCCGAAGGGAACGGACGGTAGCGCAGCCAAAAAATCGTGCGGAAACCCAGGAGAACGGTGCCCATGATTGTCCAAAGCATGGTGGGGCGTACGATGAAGCGCATCCAACGGTGTTCTTCGGCAGCGGCCACGAGCGGGTCAAACGCGGCGTAATGGTAGACCTCATAGACTAGCAAAGCAAAACCGATAAGGATGACGCCACTCAGAAGCCAATCCCAGCGATCTCGCGCCTCCTCTTGCGCGATTTCGTGCGAAAAGGCTTGGGCATTTTCGAGGGCCAGCGAGTCGAGCGCACCCGCAAGTACCGGATTGCCACCGATATCATTCTCGACAGCGAATTTTGCAGACGGTCCGCTTTCCATTATCGATTGTTTCGCCAGGACATGTTTTCGGCGAAGAAGGCGAGCCGAAATCTTAGGCCATCGCTGGAGGGACTGCAAGGGACTCCGCGAGTACTGGTTAGGCACCACTATTCGATTCGGCAGAGGGGCATGCGGTTGCACTAACCCCGGATTGCATACAGACGAGCATTGCGGAAGCTGCTCTGGGTTGGACGGATATGTTAGTCTCGAATACTCTCCATGCAAATCCTAAAGGGAACAACACTTCTCGACCGAAGCTTTCAGGCGAGTATCACGCTGAAGGGAATCGACGGCTTGCTGGAGATTATTGGTGGCTTCCTATTTCTTGGGCGCAACCCGGCGAGAGTGAACGCGATTGTGTTCGCAATCACGCAACATACGCTATCGGCAGATCCCCACGATTTCTTCGCCACGCACTTGCTGCGCGCCTCACAAGCGATAATGGGCGAAGCGCACTACTTTTTCTTTTTCTATCTGGTGTCGCACGGACTGGCGAAGGTGATCCTCGTGGTTGCGCTGTGGTTGAATCGAATGTGGGCGTATCCAGCGATGATCCTCTTGTTGATCGCCTTTATTCTCTATCAGCTTTACCGCATGACGTTCGCGCCGTCGTGGTTTCTGGTGCTGCTGACGTTGTTCGATGCTGCGGTTATTTGGCTGACGTGGGCGGAGTACAAAAAGCAGCGCGCGCTAAAAATGCAAAACGTGGGGGAGCCAGGTGTCAGTAAAGAGTGCTAGCTCCACCCACCGTGATTCGTTTCAAAAAGCCTACCAGATCCGGCAAACTTGATCCGCAGGACGCACCATCGGATCGCCGGCCTTGCAATTGAATGCCTGTTGGAAAGCGGCCATGTTCGACGGCGCAGCGATGGCGCGGAAACGGTCAAGCGGGTGCGGGTTTGTTTTTGCCAGCAGCAACTCCAGTTGGGGACGGTCGCTGCCCGCCCAGGTTCGCGCCCAGGCGAGATAAAAGCGCTGGACGGGCGTGAAGCCATCAATCTTCTGATCTGAGCGGCCCTCGGGCGTTTTTTGGAATGCTTTAAGCGCGATGGTCAAGCCGCCCAGATCGGCGATGCTTTCGCCGAGCACCAGCTTACCGGTTTCATGCACGCCTGGCTGGACTTCATAGTTGTCGAATTGATGCTCCACGCATTCGGCGCGCGCCTGAAAGTTCTTCTTGTCTTCCGGCGTCCACCAATCGCGAAGATTGCCCTGGGCGTCGAATTTTCTGCCTTCGTCGTCGAAACCGTGGGTCATCTCATGCCCGATTACGGCGCCAATTCCGCCGTAATTGAGGGCGTCGTCGACCTTGGGATCGAAAAACGGAGGCTGGAGAATGCCGGCGGGGAAGACGATCTCATTCATTGACGGATTGTAATAAGCATTGACCGTCGGCGGCGTCATGCCCCATTCAGTACGGTCGACCGGTTTCCCGATCTTGGCAAGGTCGTAACGGAATTCGAATTCATGACCGCGGAAAAGATTATCGACGTAGGATCCGCGAGTCACTTCGTAAGCGGAATAATCGCGCCACTTGTCGGGGTAGCCGACCTTGAGCATGATATGACTTAATTTATCGAGGGCCTGTTTTTTCGTTTCGGGTCCCATCCATGGAAGGGTTTCGATGTCGTCATGCAGCGCGCTGATGAGATTGTGAACCATCTTGAGGGCCGCTTCTTTGGCTTCGGGCGGAAACGCGCGCGCCACGTATTTTTGTCCGAGGGCTTCGCCGAGCTGGCGGTCGGTTGATTGAACGCAACGCTTCCAGCGAGGCTGCAATTCCTTCGCCCCAGTCAATGTCTTGCCAAAGAAATTGAAATCCTCATCGACGAATTTCGAAGAGAGAGCGGGCGCGGCCGTGGTGATCAAATGCCAGCGCAAATAGATTTTCCAGTCGGGCAGAGGAGTGGAGGTCAATTGGGCGTTCAGGCTCTTGAAGAATTCCGGCTGGCCAACATTGATGTCTTTCACATCGGGGTAGCCGACGTCGGTCAGATACGCTCTCCAAGAGAACGCTGGCGTAAGCGACTGAACTCCTGCAACGTCCATTCTATGATAATGGGATTCCGGGTTGCGCATCTCGACGCGGGTCATCGAGGCTTTCGCAAGACTGGTTTCGATGCTCATCACGGTTTTCGCTTCTTGCGCCGCAGTGGCAGGGTCGTCGCCCATCAGCTTGAACATATTGGTCATGTGCTCGACATATTCAGTGCGGATTTTTTGTGAGCGCTCGTCGGAATTAACGTAATAGTCGCGGTCGGGCAATCCGAGGCCGCCCTGAAAGGCCGCGCCGATTTCTTCCGTGCTGTTTCGGTAATCTTGCGTCGAGCCAAAACGGAAAAGCACGCTTACGCCATCGCCTTGCAGGCGAGCGACTTCGGCTTCGAGCTGCTGAATTGTGACGATCCTGTTGATGCGCTTCAGTTCCGGGTCGAGGGGGTGAATGCCAGCCTTTTCGATGGCGTCCGTGTTCATGCAACTGGCGTAGTAATCGCCGATTTTCTGTTCGTTTGAGCCGCGTGCGGCATTGCGGTCGGCGGCCGCTTCGTCGAGAATTTGATGGAGCACATCCTGGTTGCGGTTGAGGAGATAATTGAAGGTGCCCCAGCTTGAATACGCAGCGGGAATGGGATGTTTCGCAACCCAGCCGCCATCGGCGAACTGGAAGAAATTGATGCAAGCATTAGCGGAGCGGTCGAGATCGGCGGGATTGAGCCCGTGGGTCTCAGATTCCGTTGATGACGGTGCGTCCTGGCCTGAAACGGCGTTGCCCCCGGCTGTGCTCCGAATCAGACAGTAGGGCGCGGACGGAGCCGTTGTTTGGCTCGATGTTTGGGCGAAAAGAGGCAGCGGCAAAAGCAAGAAGATTGCGGCGAAGCTCATATTACGAAGCACGCGCATAAGAAATCCCACCTCCCAATTGATTAACTTACGTTGACCGATCTACGCGCGAAAGCATATTCGAGCGCCGAAGCCAAGTCAAACAGGCTGTTGAATGGGACGCGAAGAGCGCGCGGAGAGTTTCGCAACGATTCTTGAAGCGCGAATCGGACGCGGCAGCATCAGCAGGCGTGCGCGCCAAACGGAGAGAAGAGAATTTGCCAGAGTTGAAGATTCCTCGCACGGAACCATCCGGCGCTGGCCATCAAGTAAAATTTCCACATGCGGAAGAATCGCTCGTCATATTCGGCGCGCAGGCTATCCCAGTTACCTGCGAAATTGTGATACCAAGCCATCAAGGTGCGGTCGTAATGCGAGCCCCAGTTGTGCCAGTCCTCCATGATGAAAAGACCTTCGGTAGCGGCGCCGATCTGCTTCACAGAAGGCGTCATCGAGTTGGGGAAAATGTATTTTTCGATCCATGGGTCGGTGGCGCGCATGGAATAATTCTTCCCGACGGTGGAAAGGTAGAACCGACCACATCCGGCGAGCGAGCGGCGGACGATCTCCATATAAGCGCGGTAATTCTTGTAGCCGACATGTTCGAACATTCCAAGTGAGATGATACAGTCAAAAGTTTCGTGCAGGTCGCGATAATCTTGCAGGCGAATTTGGACAGGCAAGTCCGCGCATCGCTCAGTCGCGAGATTTGCTTGCTCGCGCGACACGGTGATGCCGACCACGTGGACACCATATTTCTCCGCAGCGTATTTCGCGAAGCTGCCCCAGCCGCAGCCAATGTCGAGGACTTTCATGCCCGGCGAGAGTCCCACGCTGCGGCAGACGAATTCGAGCTTGGCTTCCTGCGCTTGTTCGAGATTCGACGCATGTTCCCAGTAGCCGGACGTGTACACCATGCGGCGGTCAAGCATCTTTTCGAAGAGCAGGTTGCCGCGGTCGTAATGTCCCTCAGCGACCTGAAACGCTCTGGATTTCTTTTGCGGATTCCGCAGAAGTGATTGGATGTACAGCCGGACGCTGCCCCAGCCGGGCAGCGCGCCGCGTTCCAACTGGGCGCGGCCAACGTGGTCGAAGAATTGATCGAGGGCAGGCGAATCCCACCAGCCGTCCATGTAGGATTCGCCGAGTCCCAGGGAGCCGTTGCGGAGAACGCGCGAATAGAATTCATCACGATGAACGGCGATGTCCCACGGACGGCTGCCATTGATTTGAATATCCGCGCGGGCGAGAAGTTGTTCTGCGTGCCGCCTTAGACTGTTGGTGAACATTGTGGGCGATCCACGAAAAAACACATGAAGTTGAAAACCTAGGAAGCTGGTACCGGCGCGCGTCGGGTGACGAGCCGGATCATTCTTTGGGCTACGCTTCGAGCGACACTGAAAAGCTTGACTAGAACGAAAATGCAAAATGCTACGGACAGAATCACGAGAAAAATGGCGGCGTAGGGGTGCTGTGTGGCCATCCAAGCGAAGAAGATGGCGATTGCGTCTTCGGCGATGCTGACGATGGAATTGCTGAATGGCTCAGGGCTGGCATTGACTGCCACGCGCATGGTGGCCTTCGTTCCATGGGACGTGAGAGCGATGCCGCCGGCGAGAAGCGCAGCGAGTACGCGCCACTCCCGCGGGATGGCTGCCGTTGCGCCGTAGGCGAGCACCGCCGCGGCGAATGGGCGAATGAAAGTGTGCAGGACGTCCCACGCATGGTCGACGTACGGGATTTTGTCCGCCGTGAATTCGATAAAATAAAGCAGCAGCGCGGCAGTGATGACGAGCGGATTGCCGAGAATCGCGAGTGAGCCGGGAAGCTGAACGCCGCCGAAGCGTTCGAGCAAGCCAGCGACGGCAATTGTGGCGTAGAGATTCAGGCCGGAGGCGAACGCCGTCCCAAAGATGAAGCCGAGAATTTGCCCGATGCCCATGACAAGCATATCCCCCAAGGAAATGGGCCTTTACGATTGTCCCGCCGTCCAGAGCGGGTGTCAATTGGCAGCACTGAGTGAGCGCGCTACGGAACGGCACGCACCTTGACGCAAGCGCCGTACCACGAGGGAGCGGTTTCATATAAAATGGTAGGATTGCGCGCGCGGGTGGTTGACACCGTGTGGCGTGTTGAGGGAATTCATGATCCTGGACACAAACGAGATTCAGAAGATTCTACCGCACCGCTATCCGTTCCTGATGGTGGACGCCATTATTGAGATGGAGCGGCTGAAGCGCATTGTGGGAATCAAGAACGTCACGATCAACGAGCATTTTTTTGCCGGCCACTTTCCGGGGCAGCCCGTGATGCCGGGCGTGTTGATCGTGGAATCGATGGCGCAGACGGGAGGGTTTTTGCTGCTCCAAGAAATACCGGAGCGCGAAAGCAAGCTGCTCTATTTCGTGGCTATCGACGAGGCCCGCTTCCGGCGGCCCGTAGTGCCCGGAGATCAATTGCGCATCGAAGTGGACGTGGTTTCGTGGCGCACGACTTTCTGCAAGCTGGCTGGTAAAGCGTTTGTGGGCGACGAACTGGCTGCGGAGGCCACGTTGATGTGCAAGACGGTGAACCGCAATCCATGAGCGAGATTGACGCGCGCGCGAGCGTTTCGTCCAGCGCCCGAATCGGCGACGGAGCGCGCATCGGTCCGTTTGCCGTGATTGGCGATGAAGTGGAATTGGGCGCGGGATGCGTGGTTGAAGCGCATTGCGTGATTCACGGTCCGGCGCGCATAGGACGCGAGAATCGCTTCGATTCCTTTACGGCGATTGGCGGGGATCCGCAGGATTTGACGTATGCAGGAGAGCGCGTGGCGCTGGAAATCGGCGACAAGAACTTGTTTCGCGAATTCGTCACCGTGAGCCGCGGCACGAAAAAAGGCGGCGGGACAACGCATATTGGCAGTCACAACATGTTCATGGCCTACGCGCACGTGGCGCATGATTGCCACGTGGGAGATCACACCATTTTTGTGAACGGCGCCACGCTGGCGGGCCACGTGACGATTGAGGACCATGCGACGGTGGGCGCGTTTTGCACCGTGCATCAGTTTTGCCGTGTAGGGCGGTACGCGTACATTGCAGCGTTGACAGCGATCACGCAGGACGCGCCGCCGTTTTCGAAAGTGGTGCAGGCGCGCGACGTGCGCTGCTTCGCGGTGAATTCCATCGGCTTGGAGCGTCAGGGCTTCAGCCGCGAGCGAATTCAGGTGATTGAGCGCGCGTATCGGTTGCTGCTGCGGTCCAAGCTGAACACCACGCAGGCTGTCGAACGCATGCGCGAGACGCTCAACGGTTCGGAAGACGTTTCTGAGCTGATTCGCTTCATCGAAGCGGCCGAGCGCGGGCTGATTAAGTAGATAAGCGATGGCGCCGCAAAACGAAACTCCCTCAACGGCTGGCTGGGGACTGATCGCCGGCAACGGAAAATTTCCATTCCTGGTTCTAGAAGGCGCACGCAGCCGCGGTATTGAGATGGCTGTGATTGCGATACGCGAGGAAGCGTCGCCGGAACTGGAGCGTGTTGCGCTGCGGTTGCATTGGGTGAGCCTCGGCGAATTGAGCCGCACGATTGAGTTGCTTCACAAGGAAGGCGTGAAGCAGGCTGTGATGGCTGGCCAAGTGAAGCACAACAAGATTTTCAGCGCGATACGGCCGGACTGGAAGCTCGCAAAACTATTGCTTTCGCTGCCCAAAAAAAATACGGATTCGCTGATTGGCGCGGTGGCGGCATTGCTGGAAGACGAAGGCATTCATTTGGTGGACTCGACGACGTTCTTGGCGCCGTTGTTGCCCGAACCGGGAGTGCTGACGCGGCGCCGTCCCGACGAAGCGGAGTCGGCTGACATTGCGTACGGCCGCGAAGTAGCGCGGCGACTGGCGGAAATTGATCTGGGGCAAACCGTGGTGATTTGCGATCGCGCATGTGTGGCCGTGGAAGCGATGGAGGGCACGGACGAAACCATCGAACGGGCGGCGCGTCTTACAGAAGGGAAGCGTTTGGTGGTGGTAAAAGTCAGCAAACCCGGGCAGGACATGCGCTTCGATGTGCCTGTTGTTGGCCTGAGGACGATTGAAGTAATGAAGCGTTCGAAGGCAACGGCGCTGGCGGTGGACGCGGGACGGACGCTTTTGTTTGACCGCGAGAAATTGATGGCCGCGGCCGATGAGGCTGGCATTGCAATTGAGGCGCTTACACCCCTCGGCGTGAAACAGGCATCCGATAGGGTTACGGCGGAGAAAGGAAAGCGGTGAGCGACAAGAAGATACGTGTCGGCGTGGTCGGCGTGGGCGATTTTGGACGCAATCACGTGCGCGTGCTTCACGAACTTCCCGGCGCTGAACTTGTGGGAATTCATGACGCTGACCCGGAGCGTGCGCGGCAAATCGCGGCAGAATTTGGCACCCAGGCGTTTTCGGAGATAGGCCAATTGGCCGAACAGATTGACGCGGCAAGCGTTGCGGTGCCCACGGTTCTGCATGCGCAAATCAGTTCGGAGCTTTTGCAGCGTGGCGTGGATGTGCTGGTAGAGAAGCCCATTGCGTCTTCGCGAGCGGAAGCTGACGGATTGATCGCGACCGCGAAAAATGCCGGGCGCATTCTACAAGTAGGCCATTTGGAACGATTTAATCCAGCTGTGGTGGCGGTGCAGAAAATCGTGACGCGACCGCTGTTTTTTGAGGTGCATAGGCTAGGAGTTTTTTCGCCGCGCAGCCTGGATGTGGATGTGGTGTTCGACGTGATGATTCACGACCTGGATATTTTGCTTTGGCTCGTCGACTCTCCGACACGGGACATTCAATCCGTGGGTATTCCCGTGTTGACGGAGAAAGTGGACATCGCGCATGCACGCATTGAATTCGAGTCGGGCGCAGTGGCGAATCTGACCGCGAGCCGCGTTTCCACAGAACGCGTGCGCAAGCTCCGCTTTTTCCAGGCGCGCGAATATGTTTCGGTGGATTACACGCGGCAGGACGTGACGCGGATCCGCGTGACGGGCGAGGGTTCCGAGCCCGCGATTGACTTTGAAAAATTGCCGACGCAGCCCGAAGAGCCACTGAAGGCGGAATTACGCGCCTTTCTCTCCGCAGTGCGCGAACGCACAGCGCCGCTGGTGGATGGCGAGGCGGGACGGCGAGCACTCGACTTGGCTGACCGCGTAATGGCGGGGATTCTGGAGCATGCACGTCGGGTGAAACCGGAGCTTGCGACAGCCCCGCACATACGATGATTCCCCGGACCCTGGTTCCGCTGAAGATTTCGCGCGTCGATCCCAACGCACCACCTGAAAACGGTGCGCGACGCACTTCACAGCTTGATTCGCGCATCGTGGTTCCGTCGGGGCCCTCTACGGCGCCGCTCGACGCGCGCACGTCAATTCCATTGCACCTGCCGCTGGATGTTCTTTCAAGTCGCATTCTGATTCCTCGCGACATGCCGGTGAAACAGATGGAACCTTCCGCCACGGCAATCCCTTCGCATGTACCGATAGCGGTGCTCGAAACGCGCGTGGTCGTGCCTCAGGAGGCGGTGCTCGAGGAGTCGTTTCAGCCGACGGTTCAGGCACCGTTGCCGGCGGGGGTCTTCGACGACATTATCGAGCGGGATCTTTTTAACACCGGCGAAGTCAATTTACTGGCGTCTCCGGAGGATCCAAGAAAGCGGGATTGGGGCTGGCTGGCGCGGTCGTTTTCATTGCTTGTGCACGTGGGAGTGATTCTGCTGATTTTGTTCGCGCCGAAGCTTTTCACTTCGAATGTTCCGGCGCAGCAGGTGGAGATGGCTCGGGAGCAATTGTCGCATGTGTTTCTCCCGCCGTCGGTTAAGAACGTGCCGAGGGAACGATCACCGGCGGAGCGGCCCAGCGCGCGTATGCGGCTCGATCCGCGTTTATTGGAAAAACTGACGCCGCCACACCCACCCACTCCTGAGCCGATGGCTGGGCCAAAGACCGACGCGCCCCCTCAGCCGGAGCCCTCACGCGCAGCTCAACCGCAACCCCCGGCGCCGCAGCCTCCAAAGCCCCAGCCCGCGTTCAAGCCGCTGACGCAATTGGAAACTCCGCCGAAGCCGAATCAGAAACTCAATCTTGATCTTCCGCGGGTGTCGCCGGGACGGGCGCTGCAGGAGAATGCCCAGCAAGCCCTGCAACATGGCAGCAGTTCAAGTTCCGCGTCTTTCTCTGAGCCGATGCCTTTGGGGCCGGGGGCGCCCCTCCCGAGCGGGGCGGGGGGCCAAGGACTGCTAGGAAGCGGCGTGCAGATACTGACGCCGACCGAAGGGGTAGACTTCTCGAATTATCTGGCGCGGATGCTCGCGCGCGTGAGGCAGAACTGGATTTCGGTGATGCCGATTTCGGCGCGCATGGGCGACAAGGGCGTGGTCATCATGCGATTCCACATCATGCGCAATGGCGACATGCCAAACACAGAACCGGCGTTAGAGCGCACGTCAGGCAAGGAGCCTTTGGATCGCGCGGCTGGCGCTGCACTGACGGAATCGAATCCGTTCGAACCGCTTCCACAGGCATTCACTGGCCCGTATATCGAGCTCCGAATCGCCTTCCTTTACAACCTGCCTCTGGACTATAACTTCGGACAGTGAGACTGAATCGTACTCAAATTCTGGGCGCGCTGCTTCTGGCGCTGGCGGTGCTGATTTATCTGCTGCTGCGCTACCGAGTGTTCCACGGATGAGCGCGCACCGCCGGCTCGTCGCGATCCTGGGCCCGACGGCTTCCGGCAAATCGGCGCTCGCCATTGCGTTGGCGGAGCGGTTACACGGCGAAGTGGTGGCTTGTGATTCCACGCAGGTATACCGCTATTTTGATATTGGCACGGGCAAAGTTCCCGAAGCAGAACGGCGCGGAATTCCACATCACTTGATTGATTTGGTCGAGCCTGACGAGGTTTTCACGGCGGGCGAGTACCGGCGGCAGGCGACGGAAGTTCTGGAGGCGATTTGCGCGCGGGGGAAGCTGCCGATTTTGACGGCAGGGACCGGACTATACTTGCGAGCCCTCTTGGAGGGATTGGCTGACGCGCCAGCGCGTTCCGAGGAGCTCCGCGAGCGATTGAGACAGCGAGTGGCGCGACGGGGGCCTGAGCAGTTGCACAAGATTTTGAAGCGGCTGGACCGGGAATCGGCCTTGCGGATTGCTCCGGGCGATACGCAGAAGGTGATACGCGCGATCGAGATCCGCTTGTTATCGGGCGAGCCGGCCAGCGCGCTCCATCAACGCGGGCGAACGGGCCTTGCAGGCTTCCAGGTGCTCAAAATTGGGCTGATGCCTCAACGAGCGGCACTCTACCAGCACATCGATCGACGCATGACTGCGATGTTGGAGTTGGGGTGGTTCGATGAAGTTAAGATATTGCTAGGTAAAGGGATAGCGCCGATGTCCAAGCCGTTTGAGTTTCTTGGATATTCGCAGCTTCGGGATGTTCTGGCCGGCAAGATGATGCTTAACGAAGCCATCCTACAGATTCAGCAAGCAACACGACGGTATGCCAAGCGGCAGGTTACCTGGTTCCGCAAAGAGCATGACGTGCATTGGATTGAGGGGTTTGGCGATGAGCCTGCTGCTGCCGTAGACGCCCTTAGCTTCATTGCAGCAGCCGAGGAATAGCTAGGTGGATACGGATGGGTATTGACTGCGAAGTATTCTGTCAGATATTCTAGCGCCTGCCATACGATACCGTATGGATAGATAGAGGTGCCCGATGCCAGGTCGTCGAGACCACGCCACCCGATTGGAACGCTCCGATTGGATTCGATGCGCGATGGGAGTTCTTGCCAGCGAGGGCAGAGAAGCGGTACGCGTTGAAAATCTTGCAAAAAAACTACGAATCAGTAAGGGGAGCTTTTATTGGCATTTTCGCGATAGAGAGGATTTGCTAGAGGCAATGCTGGATGCATGGGAATCTGGGCACGTGGACTGGAATGTCGATGAGCGCGAGGTTCACCGTGACCCAGCGGGCCGGTGGGCGGGCTTGGTGGAGCTGCTGTCAAGCGCGACGAAGAGCAGTTTGGACGTGGCGATTTTTTCGTGGGCGCGCGAGGACGAAAAAGTGGGCCACCGCGTGAGCGAGATCGAAAAGCGGCGCTCTGCACATCTCGAGCAGGTTTTCCGCGAAATAGGCTTCACACCTGCGCAGGCGGAGGAATGGTCTCAGTCGGCGATGTTGGTTTATCTGGGCTGGGTGGATCGAGCGACGCGCGATGCCACATTTCGAGAATTCGGCCCGTCGCTGGCGGAAGTGCTTTCGCGTTTCGTTCTGGCGGCCTCTTGCCTTGCCGGTCAAGAAGTGCTCCGACAGTAGAAATTGAAGCGTATAATAATCAACACATGAGTAAACGGTTCAGCGAATTCCCGCCGAAAGTTTCCTGACGCTAATGAAGGCCGCCTCTCCCTTGGACAATTCGGAACGCGTGCTGTTGGTCGGCGTTGCGCTGAAACGTGCGCCGCGAGCGGGGATGATCTCAAGCGGCGCCGCAGGAAGAGAATCCCTGGTCGAACTTCAGGAATTGGTGCACAGTGCAGGGGCGAAAGTTGTGGGCAGCCGTCTGCAGATGCGCGACACGCTCGACTCAGCTACATTGGTCGGCAGTGGAATGCTAGTGGAATTGAAGCAAGAGGCCGAACGTCTGGACGCGGGTCTAATTATTCTGGATCGCAACCTTTCGCCGGTTCAACATCGCAATATCGAGCGCGGCACAGCCTGCCGGGTCATCGACCGCACGCAATTGATCCTCGACATTTTTGCGCGGCACGCCCACAGTCGTGAAGGGCAGCTCCAGGTGGAACTGGCGCAACTCAATTACTTGTTGCCGCGGTTGGCCGGGAGCAAGCGCGAACTTTCGCGACTTGGCGGCGGGATCGGGACGCGCGGGCCTGGCGAGCAGAAACTAGAAACCGACCGGCGCAGAATTCGCGAGCGCGTCGGGAAGATCGAACGTTCCATCGAAACGGTGCGGAGGCAACGGGCGCTGCGGCGCAGGGCGCGGCAAGCAGTTCCTCTGGGCACAGTGGCACTGGTGGGATACACGAATGCGGGGAAGTCAACGCTGTTCAATGCGTTAACGCATGCCGAGGTGTTCGTCTCGTCGAAGATGTTCGCGACTCTCGATCCTACGGTTCGCTCGGTGCGCTTGCCTTCACGGCGGCGTGTTCTACTGTCGGACACAGTCGGATTCATCCGCGACCTGCCGGCTGATTTGATTGCGGCGTTTCGCGCCACGCTCGAGGAGGCGCAGGAATCGGCGGTGATCGTACATGTAACGGATATCTCCAACCCGTCGCACGCGGAGCAGGATGCGGAAGTGGAGAAGGTGCTTGAATATTTGGGAGTCGCGGATCGCCCGCGACTGCGCGTGTTCAACAAAGTGGATTGTCTTGCACCGGAAGAATTCGAGACGCTACGGAAATCGCACGACCGCAAATTCCTGCAGGCAAACGAGTCCTTGCCAGCCAACGGTCAACATCCCGGCGTTTTTGTGTCCGCGCATACGGGACAAGGGCTTGATGAGCTGCGCAAGCGCATCGATGAAACCATGCCTGTGGATCCCATTGTTGCGCGCCGATTGAATGTGCCGTTGGCGAACGGGCGCGAACTAGCGATGATCTATGCGTGCGGGCGTGTGCTGCATTCGGAAGTGCAGGACGGGCATATTTGTCTGGACGCGGAGCTGCCCGAATCGCTTGCCGCGCGGTTAGAGAATTTCGACGAACCTCCGGAGAGCGGGAGGTTCAGCATTTGAGTTTCTGCGCACACAATCGCCATTCGATGAGGTGATTACTCTGCGGTTAATTAACGCGGCAGGAAAATGGACGTCATTCGAGGCTGAGGATGCTGTGGAAATCATTGTGGAAATTGCGGTTAGGGAAACCGGGGTACTGGTTACGTTGCATCCCCGAGGCATTGACACACCCTTTCCGACCGTCCTGTAACGTGAGCTAATTCAGTCATTTAAGCACGGGATGTCGCTATTTATGGAGGAAATGAGCCAATTTCATCCGTGGCAGTGCTGTTTATTCAATTTGCACAAGTTGGACGCGCGAAAAAACCAAAAGGTAAATACCTCATTTCTTGATGTTAGTTTCCTGAGTTTGTTTGAAAGGCGCTAAAACAGCGGTTGCCAGTCGTCTCCATCGGAACGCTGATCCCAAATTGAGAAGGACGATCCAGGCAGGTCACTTATGTGTCGCTGGTTCGACGTTGGCCTATCGTTGACTCCAACGCGATGCCGCACTATAGTGGCAACATTACCTGCGACCATTGTAACTGGCTGCGGGGCCGCATGGGCCGAGGCCGAAATGAATCTCCCCAACAGCCTGACGATTCTGCGAATTTTCTTTGTGCCGCTGCTCGTGGTTGTCTTGCTAACGCGAGAGCCCAACCTGGAACTTTGGGGATTGCCATTCCACTTCGAGATTTGGGGCGTTTTGATTTTGGCCGTGGCAGCGGCCACCGACGCGTTCGACGGATATTTTGCGCGCAAACGCGGCGAAATCACAACGCTTGGAATTCTGCTCGATCCTATCGCGGATAAACTTCTGATTTCCGCCGCCTTCATTTCACTCGTCGCGATGGGATTGGTTCCCGCCTGGATGGTAGTGATTATCATTGGGCGCGAATTCATCGTGATGGGCCTGCGCAATATCGCGTCGGCGGAAGGGTTAATTATTCCTGCCTCGCCACTGGGGAAGACAAAGCTAGTGCTGCAAGTGCTGGCCGGTTGCATTGTGATTTTTTCGGCGACGCATCCTTCGTTCCACCTGTTGGCGATGGTGCTACTGTGGCTGGTGGTGATCAGCGCAATTGTGTCCGCCGTGCATTATTTCCTTATGTTCTGGAATCAAGTGGACGACCGCATCAAGCAGCGGCAGAGCATCCAGATCGTTCTGGAACGAAAAAAAAACCCGCAAGATGTGCCCACTCGGTAGCTCACTCCGTAACGAAGAGAAGAAAACCCTGCTGGATATTGCCCGAAAAGCGATTGCGCTGATTGTTACCGAGGGGCGCCAGTTGGAAGTTGCCGCGTTGCAAGGAGCTCTGGCGGTTCCCAGCGGCGCGTTCGTGACGCTTCGCAAACAGCGAGGACTTTGCGGATGCATTGGGCGATTGTCACCGCTGGAATCGCTGGCGAATGTGGTGGCACATTGCGCCGCGGCAGCAGCCACAGAAGATCCACGGTTTTCGCGGGTGCTTGGGCATGAACTCGCGGAACTCGAAATCGAAATTTCCGTTCTGTCGGCGGTTCAAACAGCACAGCCCGAAGACGTGGAAGCGGGCCTGCACGGGTTGGTGATATCGCGCAACGGACGCAGAGGCGTGCTGTTGCCACAGGTAGCACGCGAACATCGATGGCCGGTTGAGCGTTTCCTGGAAGAGACGTGCCGCAAGGCCGGGCTCGACGCGAATGCATGGAAAGATCCCGAGACGCAAGTCGAAATCTTTACGGCAGAAACATTTTCAGAAGCGCACTTCCCTGCTGCAGGTGCGGAAAATACAAGCACCGCGGAGAAGTGACGTGGCTATTCCAGTTCGCAGTAATCGCCGCCCCAGATCTGCTTCAGGCTGTAGGTGATTAGAACGGTTGAGGAATTGGGAGACGTACGCAGTACGACGCCCTCGCCGAGGATTTCACGCGGCAAGTCCTTCACCGGGTAGTGAGCCGGCCCGGATCCGTACCCTTCGACCGATATACCAAAATTGGGCTCCTGGTACACGAAGGAGTTTCCGTTGTCCTCGTAGCGGTAAATGCGGAAATAGTCTCCGACCTTGACGCCCTGATTCGCGCCCAAATTCACGTATACGATACTGTTCGTTCCGGCTTGCATGGTAAAGCCCTTGCCCGCAACGATCATGGCCTTCTTCTTGCCGCTGGGTGGCGCGAAGCGATCGAAATCGGCTTCCGATTTAAGCTGCGGCACAGGGCGTTCCTCGTACGGCAGCAGCACATCGCCGCGTTGCAGGTAGTTGCAGGAGTCAAATACCTGTGCGACGGAGACGTTCTTATGCGCGACCACCACCTTTACGCGCCCCTCATCCTCCCAGGGCTGTCCCATGGCGTGGAGCAGGCGATCCTGCCAGGTAAAAAATTGAACGTATGTTTCATTGGTCAGCGGCCGCAGCACCTGGAACACGTCGCCCGCTTTCACACCCTTGTCCGAACCCTTGTTTATATAGACGTAATCGCCATCGGAGAAGGTGAGCTGGTAATTCGCTTCTTCGCCGGAGACAAGTTCGGTATCGCGTGACACATGATCCGTGGTGATCATTCCGGAGCAGTAAACGTCTTCCTGGGTTGGCGGCGGCATGGTTGAGCGATCCCGCAAGCCGTTCTCTTGCGCCAAGGCGCCAGAAGATAGGAATGCAAGCGACAAACCAAGTATCAGGATATTTCTGCGCATTTCTTTTGCTCCTTGCTTCGCGATTGCCGGTTGGCCGGCGCTTCAGTCCGATGCTATCGACCGTAACAAACGCCCTAGAGAGCGTCAAGGCAATGTCCCATTGCGTTTTACACATTGGGTAACGCATCCTATGGGGCTTCTGACCTGTACCAAGGAACAGCATGGCGACCCAGTGGTTGTTTGGCGAGGATCGAATCTGTGGAGTGGTTGCGGCCACGACTGCGCGCGAAATGTGGCAGCAACTTCGCGAGGTAGCACGCCACACGCGGACAGTCGAGTTGCGGTTGGACTGGCTGAGGAGTGAGAGGGAGCTGCAGGTCTTTCTGGTCCGGTTGAGGCGCGCGAAATTCGGTCGGAGAGTAACGTTGATCGCAACCTGCCGTCGCATAGAGGCGGGAGGGCGTTTTGCGAAGGGTGTAACGGGCCAACTTGCTGTTTTACGGAGCGCGATTGGAGCCGGCTGCCAGTGGATTGACCTGGAAATCGAAAGCGTGCAGGCCAGCGCAGGGTTCACGCGCGACCTTTGCACAGCGGGGACGCGGCGGATTCTTTCGTTCCACAATTTTGCAAAGACGCCGAAGAAATCAGAATTAGACCGATTGTCGCGCCAGTTGGAGCGGACTGCGAAAGCGGCTAGTTTCGAAGCGGTGAAAATTGCAACACGCTGCGATTCGATTGGTGAAAGTTTGCGTGTTCTGGCGCTTGCGCACGGCAAGCGAAACGTGATTGCCGTGCCGATGGGCGAAAGCGCCCTGGCAGTTCGGATTCTGATGTTGCGCGAAGGCAGCGCGCTCGCTTACGCGCCGGTGGAAGTGGCGACAGCGCCGGGCCAAGTGCCGCTCGCCGAAATGACAAAACTATATCGAGCGGACAAGCTCGACCGTCAGACACGCGTGTATGGAGTGATCGGGGATCCCATTGAGCACTCGCTTTCGCCGGTTCTGCATAACGCGGGATTTGCCGCGCGGCGGGTGAACGCGGTTTATCTTCCGTTTCTCGTGCACGACCTGGGCGATTTTGTGGCGACGATTGATCTGCTGGGTCTCCAGGGCTTCAGTATTACGATTCCGCACAAGCAGGAGATCTTGCGGCATCTGGACGATTGCGATCCGTTGGCAGCCGAAATTGGTGCAGTAAATACGGTAGTGGTGCGTGGGCAGGGAAAACTCTTCGGCTACAATACAGATTACGTAGGAGTGCTGCGGGCGATGGAGCGGCGAATGCCGCTTGCAGGCAGCCGGGTATTGATTTTTGGGGCGGGTGGGGTCGCGCGAGCGGTAGCGTTTGCGCTGGCGCGGGGCGGCGCAGCGGTTGCGATCTGCGCGCGGCGAATGGAGCGGGCGCGGAAGCTGGTTCGCGCGGTTCACGGGGAAGCGATTCCGCGCGTGGCTCTGCGGCACGAATTTTTCGACGCGGTCGTGAACGCAACGCCAGTGGGAATGCATCCGCGTGTGAGTGATTCTCCGCTGGAGGCGCGCGAACTGAATTGCCGCCTGGTGTTTGACACAATTTATCGGCCGCAACGGACCAAACTGTTGCAACTTGCTGCGGGCCGGGGCATCGAAACAGTTTCCGGACTCGAGATGTTTCTAGCGCAGGGGATCGCGCAGTGGGAAATCTGGATGGGCGAACGCGCGCCGGAAGCGGCGATGCGACGAGCGGTGGTTGCAGCGCTGAGGCACGAGGAAGAGAGACCCGACAAGAAATGATCCAGCCCGACTACAAAACGTTTCTCAAGCTGGCGCGAAAAGGGAATTTTGTTCCAGTGTACGAGACAATCACGGCGGACCTGCTAACGCCCGTCGCCGCGTATCTGAAGCTGGCGCGCGATGCCAAATATTCGTGCCTGCTCGAAAGCGTTGAGGGAGGCGAGAATATTGCACGGTACACGTTTCTCGGCGCGAATCCGACGGAAGTGTTTCGGTCACGGGGGCGTTCGTGCAGGGTCGAGATTGGCAATCGCGTCGAAAGAATCGACGCGAATCCCATCGAACTGCTGCGCAGCCGTGTGAGCCGGTACCGTCCGGTGAAGGTCGGCGGGTTGCCGCCGCTGGTGGGCGGTGCGATTGGGTATTTCGCCTACGACATGGTCCGGCTGATTGAACGAATTCCTGCGACAGGCGAAGACGAGCTGAAGCTGGACGATGCGGTGCTGATGTTTTTTCATGGGCTGGTGGTGTTTGACCATGTGCAGCATCGCGTCTGGATTGTGCACAATGTGTTCACCGAAGGGC
>DATGJE010000046.1:0-7367 GCA_035295305.1 Candidatus Acidiferrales bacterium
GTTAAACGCTTGTCGCTAGTCGAGAAGCACAATACTGCAGAAGCAGACTTTCAACTCGTCCGCCAATTCTTGTCGAAATGCGATGAAGGTATTCCGCGCCGCCAAACTCGGCCGGCGAAAGGTAGCAACCTGTTTGTCACTCTGCTGGATCGTGCCCGGACTGGTTGGAGATAAGCCGCCCGTGCGAATCTCGAATGTGTCTCCAGAATAGACGAAGCGATAACGGATTGGCGGAATTGCGGTCTCGCGCCAGACTTCGGCAATCACGCGCTGATCGTTGCGAATAACGATGGAATCATTCGAAGTGCCGCCTACTTTACCCGCGTAAGCCGAGCCGCCGAGCGTGGCACCCTGAATGTAAAGCGCGATTGTCTTTCCGAGATATTCGATTGTCGCGCTCTTGTTCATTTTGCTGGTGTAACGGCCGAGTTCACGTTGATATTCGTCCCAGAAAACAAATTCTGCCTTGAGCATGTGGTCCGTCGGGACGATTTGATAGAGAACAAAGCCTTGCTCGCGGAGCGACTCGAAACCACTCTCATGCCACGCATCGTCGGGCGAGAGCGCCGCGCGGGCGCGTTCCGTACGAGGCTGGATCGCAGCGGCCCAATAAATGATGACCGCGAAAATGAGAATCACTGACGCGATCAAAATCGAAACGCCTACAAGTCCCACGCGCGTTCCCCTGGACCTCTGTAGCGAGTTTTTTCAAAAAAACCCGTCACAGAAATCGTACATATAATTGTGGTGTAGTGCATGCGGGCGCAGGTTTCCGTGTGCCGAGAGCATCACTCCGTCCGCGGCAAAAACGCGAGCTGTCTAGTTGATGGCTAGCTCACCGGCGCCGACGTGTGCGTAGAGCGAATACCTGCCTGCGCCTGCCTTATGAAGCGCGGTGTTGGTGTGGAAGCTTCGAAAGAGGCCGCTCTTTGAAACGCCGAACGCGCTCGCGTCGAGATCACCAGTCGTGACTGAGAGATCGACGGGGCCATAGTCGCCAGGATGGTCGACCGAGAGTTCGAGGTCCCCTGCGTGAATCTGTAAGTCCTTGTTGCCAACAATGCCACGGATTTCAAGTTCTCCTGCGAACATGCGCACATAAAGATCGGACTTGCGCGGGACTTCCATGGCGATTTGGAAATTGTTGCTGGGACCGCCGATGATATCGAGGTCGCCGCGATTGCCATTTTTCTTGAAGGCAACTCGAACGTTGCCGAGGTCGTCTGTGTTGGGGCAGGAAAAATGAATCTGGATTTTATTTTCGTCGGTGCCCGTGATGCGAACTCCGGAGGAGCGTATGTGCATGCGGAGTTGGCCGTCGGAAGGGAAGTCGGCTGTGAAATGATCCTGACCTGTTTCCGAGATGACGTTGGGCTTCTGGGCGAAAGCGATGGCAGGCAGGGCAGAGAGCAGCGCAACACATGCAATTCGAGCAGCCGTTCTTGCAAAGGCATTTGCGAACATAGGACGCACCTCGCGTTACTGTGTAGAGATACGGCGGCATGCGGAGAAAAGTTCCATCACTGGAGGGCTTCCAATTGCCTGGCGAGTTGCCTGGGCGCGGAGTTGAGCCAAGCGGCAAGAATGGCGCGGCGCAACGTAGTTTTGTTGGCGGCTTTGAAAGCGACCATAGTGCAGCCCTGGCGTCCCCAGGCGCCTTTTGCAGGTTCGAAGGTGCCCGGGTGGTCCGCTATGAACACTTCCTGTTGATCGGGAGTGAGCTTCACCATTCCCCACGGTTTGCCGGGATGCGAGAGCGTAGCGAATATTTTCCCGCGGACGCGAAAGTCGGGATGGCCCATGTGGGCGGATTCCACCGTCTCCGGAAAATCGAGAGCCATACGCCGAAATTCGTTGCGATTCACAGGCATATACGCTACCGGATGCTACGCTTTGGCGGCGCGGCGGAGGAATTGCGGCGCGAAGATTTCCTCCGCGAATTGCTCGAGAGTGGTTGGCGTTGTGTTTTCGGTCGAGCGCCCTTCTTGCGGGTCGAGCAGGCCCTCGTTCGCGCCGTTCCACAATTCCACAAGCAGAGCCGCGGAACTTTTCGGCAAGCCCATGCTGGCGAGCGCGGATTCGAGAAGCGGCAACGGCATTTGCACGTAGGCAAGATTTGGTTTTCCAATGGCGCGTCCGATGACTCCGGCTGTTTCTTTCATGGTCACGTCGCGGGGGCCCAGAAGTTCTTGGGTGGAATGCCCGGAAAAATTGCGCGTGGCGAGGCGTCCGGCGGCGTAGTTGCCGATGTCTTTCGTGGCGATGGTCGGGAAACGCGCGTCGGCGGTGGAAGCGCCAGGGAGAACGTTCATCATGCGAATGCCGTCGATGCTCATCAGAAGATTTTCCATGAACGTCGCGGGGCGGAGATGGAGAACATTGAGGCCCGAGACGCGATTTAGTTTTTCTTCCATATTGTGCAAGCCGACCACAGGGCCGGTTTTCGCGGCGTTCTGCGCACCAATACTGGAGAGCGTGACGGCGAACTTGACGCCGGATTTTTCAACGGCGGAGACGTAGGCGTCGCTGATGCGTTCTTGATGATCGCGAAAATCGTTGCGGTGCAGAGCCTGAGGAATCACGAGATAGACGGCGGTGGCGCCGTCGAATGCGCGGGCCATTTCTTCGGCATTTTCGACGTTCGCCACGAAGGGTTCCGCGCCCCGGGAGGCGAAGTGCTCGAGTTTCGCGGCATCGCGGCCGATCACGCGAATCTTTTCCCCTTTTGCGAGCAGCGCTTCCGCTGCGGGGGTTCCTGTGTTTCCTGTGGCTCCGGTGATGACGATCATGGCTGCCTCCTTGCGAAGTTCCTCGGGCAAAATCGAACGCCTGTTCAGATTCCTTTGTTGGCCTCGGGTAACGCGGCGCTTTGCGCTCGCGGATGCTCATGGCGAATACGATGCGCGAACTGCCGCACAAAAACAAACTTAAGTACCAGAAAAACGACGGCCGCGGCTTCGAGTGTCAATCCCCAGCGGTGTGTCGCGGGATAAATCGAGATGCCCGCGACCAGCGTCGCCATGCAAAGAACAAGCGCGGCATTGCTCAGCAGAAAAGCGCGGCGCGCGGCGCGAGAAATATCCTGGCGGCGCGCGATGAGAATAGTCACGCCAATCGCGGCGAGTGCCGAGAGCGCAATCAGGGCTAGCAGGCCGAATTGGATTTTAGAGTTCACCGGGATTTTATAGCCTGCGCCATCGGGATCTTGACGTCGTGCTGCTTCGCAAAATTGACGGCCTCGGGATAGCCCGCGTCGACGTGACGCGCGACGCCGATGCCCGGATCGTTTGTAAGCACACGCTCGATGCGCGAGGCCATTTCTTTTGTGCCGTCGGCGACAGTCACCTGTCCCGCATGAACAGCGTAGCCGATGCCGACGCCGCCGCCGTCGTGAATCGAAACCCAGCTTGCGCCGCTCGCGGTGTTGAGCATGGCGTTGAGCATGGGCCAGTCGGCGATAGCGTCTGAGCCGTCGCGCATGCTTTCCGTTTCGCGATAGGGCGAAGCGACCGAGCCGCAATCGAGATGGTCGCGTCCGATGACGATGGGCGCTTTCAGTTCGCCGCGCGCGACCAAGTCGTTGAGCGCGAGGCCGAATTTGTCGCGTTCGCCATAGCCGAGCCAGCAGATGCGCGCAGGCAAGCCCTGAAAATGAACACGCTTCTGCGCGAGCTTGATCCAGCGGCAAAGAGATTCGTTGTGCGAAAACATTTCAAGAACGAGCTGGTCCGTGCGATGGATGTCCGACGGCTCACCGGAAAGCGCGGCCCAGCGAAACGGCCCGCGGCCTTCGCAAAACAATGGACGAATGTAAGCGGGAACGAAGCCGGGAAAGTCGTAAGCGTTTTTGACGCCTTGCTCGAAGGCGAATGTGCGGATGTTGTTGCCATAGTCGAAAGTGATCGCGCCCATTTTTTGCAGGGCGAGCATGCCTTCGACGTGAGTGGCGATGGATTCCATCGCGCGCTTGCGATAAGCCTCGGGATCGCGCTCGCGCAGTTCTTTCGCATCCGCGAGCGACAAACCCTGAGGGATGTACCCGCCAATGGGATCGTGCGCGCTGGTTTGATCGGTCAGCAAATCCGGAACGACGCCGCGGCGCGCGAGTTCGGGAATTAAATCCGCGCAATTGCCGATAAGACCGACGGAGGTGGCTTCGCGTTTGCGGATGGCATTTTTCAGGATGCGCAGAGCCTCATCGAGATCGTTGACCATCACATCGCAGTAGCCGGTTTTCACGCGGCGCTTGATGCGTTCGGGATCGACTTCGATGCCGAGAAACGCGGCGCCATTGAGCGTGGCAGCGAGAGGCTGCGCGCCGCCCATTCCGCCCATGCCTCCGGAGACGACGAGTTTTCCGGAGAGATCAGCGGCCGCGCCAAAATGTTTGCGCGCGGCGGCGGCGAAAGTCTCATACGTGCCCTGCAAAATTCCCTGCGTGCCAATGTAAATCCAGCTTCCGGCGGTCATCTGGCCGTACATGGTCAGGCCGGCGCGCTCGAGTTCGTTGAAGTGCTTCCAGTCGTCCCAGTGGCCGACGAGATTCGAGTTAGCGATGATGACGCGCGGAGCATACGAATGCGTGCGAAAAATGCCAACGGGCTTGCCGGATTGCACCAGAAGGGTTTCGTCATTTTCGAGGCTGCGAAGGGATTTTACGATGGCATGAAAACACTCCCAGTTGCGCGCGGCTTTACCGCGTCCACCATAAACGACCAAATCCTCGGGGCGCTCGCCGACTTCCGGATCGAGATTGTTCATCAACATGCGGAGAGCGGCTTCCTGCTGCCAACCTTTGCACGAGATTTGCGTGCCGCGCGGCGCGCGCATGGGCTGGTAGGTGGCGCGATCTTCGGTGGCGAGCTTGGACATGGCCCTCCCTCGGGAAAGAGTTATATTAGCGCGGCCAGAGTCCAGTGACCAGTGACTTAGCAATCAGGAACGCAAGCAGACTTGGCGAAGTTGCGCAGGTGCCGATGCTACGCTAGAGTGGCAAAACTGACGATGGATTACGCGGCGAAATATCCGGCGCTGACGAAATGTTTTCTGGACGCGGTGGATCAGCATCCCAACGCGCGCGCGCAGATGTATCGAGCGGCTGCGGGTTGGCAGGCGTACTCGTCGGCGGAAATGCTGAGGCGCATTGCGGGCCTGTCGAAGGCATTGGCGGCGCTGGGCGTCAAAGCGGGAGATCGCGTCGGACTTTTTGCGCCGAATTCGCCCGAATGGCACGTTGCGGATTTTGCCGTGCTGGGGCTGGGCGCGATGGATGTGCCGATTTACTACAATGAATCACCGGAGCGGCTCGAATACATATGGAATGACGCGGGCGTGAGGGTGGCGATTGTCTCCGGCGAAACGCAGGCGCGACGGGTGGCGGCCAGTCGCGCGAAAATCCCGACGCTCGAGAAAATTATTTGTGTTAATGCGCCGGAGGAATTGCGTGAAGAGTTTCTGGATTACGCGACGTTGATCGCCGCCGCGAATGATACCGACATCGCAGAGTACCGGCGCGCGGCCGCTGACGTGCAACCGCAGCAATTAGCCACGCTGATTTATACGTCGGGGACCACAGGCGAGCCGAAGGGTGTCATGCTGACGCATGCGAATTTGACTTCGAATTCGATCGACGCGACTTCGGCGGTCGGATACTTCCCCGGTGATGTACAACTCTCATTTCTGCCGCTTTCGCACGTCTACGAGCGGATATTCGATTACACCGCGCTCTTCCACGGCGTTACAGTTGCGTATCTGGAGAAAATCGAGGATGCGGCGAAGGCGCTGATCGAAGTGCGCCCGACAATCGCGGCGGCGGTGCCGCGCGTGTTCGAAAAAACGTACGCGAATATCGTGGAAAAAGGCCACCAGGAAACTGGAGTAAAGCGGCAAATCTTTGATTGGGCGCTGCGGGTGGCGACGGAAGCGGAACCGTGGCGCGCCTACGGGAACGATGTGTCGACCGGGGTAAAGTTGCGCTGGGCGATTGCCGACCGGCTCGTATATTCAAAAATTCGCGCGGGGATCGGCGGGCGCATGAGGGTGTTTTACTCGGGAGGTGCGCCGCTGGCGGTTGGACTTGCAGAGTTTTTCTGGTCGGTCGGCGTGCCGATTTATCAAGGATATGGGCTAACGGAATCGTCGCCGGTGATTTCAACGAACACCCCAAACGAAAATAAAGTTGGCACAGTCGGACGCCCGATTCGCAATTGCGAAGTGAAAATCGCGGAGGACGGCGAAATTCTGGCGCGCGGTCCCAACATCATGCAGGGCTATTACCGCAAGCCGGAAGCGACGCGGGAGGCGCTGAGCTCGGATGGATGGCTGCGCACGGGAGATATCGGGCATTTGGACGCGGACGGTTATCTCGTAATTACGGATCGCAAGAAGGAATTGCTGAAGACGGCGGCGGGGAAATTCGTCGCGCCCGCGCCGATTGAAATTAAATTGCGGACAAGCCCGTACATTGCGAATGCGATGGTGGTGGGCGACACGAAGAAATTCGTCTCGGCGTTGATTGTGCCGAATCGGACGGCCATTGCGGCGAAAGCGCGCGCGGAAGGGGTTGCATTGGAGGGAGAGAAAATTTCAAATGACGCTTGGGCGCGGGAGCTGATTGGCGGGGAGATCGAGAGGTTGACAGAGAATCTGGCGCAATATGAGCGACCGAAACGGTTCGCGTTGATCGACAAAGATTTCACCGTTGACGGTGGCGAACTGACGCATGCCCTGAAGCTCAAACGTCGCGTAGTTTTGCAGAAATATAGCGATGCGATCGCGGAGTTGTATGCGGATGTGGAGGAGCCGCGGCCGCAAACGCATAGTTGAGAAGCAAGGAAGACTGAAACCTGTGGCACAGGCCTGCCTGTCGCAGGCAGGCTCCAGCCTGCCCGCTTTTAGCGCGTTTAGGCCAGCGCTGATAGAATGTTCGTAGGGAGCTAAACCATGGGAGATCAACTTGTCATTGCGGGGCGGGCGTTTCGTTCGCGGCTGATTGTGGGGACGGGGAAATACCGGTCGCTGCCGGAGATGGCGCGGGCGCACGAAGCGTCGGGCGCGGAAATCGTGACGGTGGCGGTGCGGCGCGTGAATTTGACGGACCGCACGAAGGAATCGCTGCTCGATTACATCGACCGCGCGAAACTTTTCATTTTGCCGAACACGGCGGGTTGCTATACGGCGGATGAAGCGATACGCGCGGCGCGGTTGGGGCGCGAAGCGGGACTGTCAGAATGGGTGAAGCTGGAAGTGATTGGCGACGAGCAGACTCTGTTTCCTGAGACGGAAGAGTTAATTCGCGCGACGAGAGCGTTGGTGAAAGAAGGGTTCATCGTGCTGCCGTATACGAATGACGATTTGATTGTCGCGCG
>DATGJE010000047.1:0-4434 GCA_035295305.1 Candidatus Acidiferrales bacterium
CCAATGTCAGTACGGCCACGGCAGTGAATCCGGCAGACCTGCGCAATGTGCGCGCGCCGTAGCGCACGTCCTGAAACAGAGATTCCAGCCAGCGCCAGCCCTGCTGATCGCGCGTCACCTCCCTGACGACGCTCGCGTTGCCAAATTCCCTCCGTGCAGACTGTTCCGCGTGACGTGGATTTTCGCCGCGCTCTTCGCGCTCGCGCGCAGCCATTCTCAAATGACTCTCGATCTCCTCGCCGAGTTCTTCCTGCCGTCGCCGCCGCGAAAAAATCCGACGAATCCATGTAATGAGTTCGCATCACCGCGGATATCGAATGACTGAATCTTCTGCGCCAAGTTTTTGCCGTCAACTCTGAACTCTGATCTACCAACTATTCATAGCGCAGCGCCACCATGGGATCCACGCGCATCGCCCGCCGCGCTGGGATGTAGCAGGCCAGAAGCGCGACAATAAGCAACACAACGGCCACCGCGATCAGCGTTACCGGGTCGCTCCTCCCCACTCCGTAGAGCAACTGCGAGAAGCTCGACAACAGCCGTATCAGTATCACTGCGACAACGGCCCCAATCACCAGTCCGGCGAGAGCCAGCCGAAGGCCCTGCCCGATCACCAGGCGAAAAACGTCCCGCGGGTGCGCGCCAAGCGCCAAACGAATGCCCATTTCGTGAGTGCGCTGGCCGACGGCGTAAGCGGTGACGCCATAAAGGCCGATGCCCGCAAGCACCAGAGCAAGCGCGGCAAACGCTCCCAGCAACATCACAGCGAAACGTCGCGAAGCAAGCGATGTTTGAATGACCTCGTGCATGGTCTCGACGCCGGAGATCACTTCGTCCTTACTGATGCCGGTGGTTGCGCTGCGAATCGAGTCCGTTAAGCCGAGGACGTCCCTTGAGGAACGAACGACGACTTGAATGCCTGAAGGCATCAGCGCCAGCACCGTGTCAGGGAATTGCATCAGCGGAAAGTAAGCCTCCGCGCGCAGGGGATTCGCATCGTCTGCGTCGAGTCCCCACTGCTTGACGTGGCCGACGATGCCGATAATTTCAAAGGGGAAGGCGTGCGTCTGGTCTCCCTGGTAGATCACCTTTCCGACGGCGTCTCCGTTCGGGAAATATTTTCGCGCCAGCACTTCGTCCACGACCGTGACGGGCTTCCCGTGTTCGTCGTCGCTGCGGGTGAAAAAGCGTCCCGCAAGCAACGGGATGCGCATAGTTTTCAGGTAATCCGGGCCGACATTGTAGTCGAGCATTCCGTCCATTTCGTTGTCACTGGCCGGACGTGCCTGCCCCGCGATCCAGAAGTCGGTGTCATCCTCCATGTACATAGGAAGCGCTCCCCAACTGAGAGACTCGGCTTGCACTCCGGGCGTCGCCGCAATCGTTGCGTCGAAATTGCGATACGCCGCGCGAATCGCCGGAGCGGGGGCATGCATCATCGACGGCGGGAGAGCGAGGTTGAAGGTGACTACGTGGTCAGGGTTGAATCCTGGGTCGACGTTCCACAGCCTGGCCAGGCTGCGGATCACCAATCCCGCTCCCGTCAGCAGCACGAGCGCCAGCGCCATTTGAACTGTGACCAGCACGGCCTGTGTGCGGTGCCGTGACCCGCTTGCGCCTCGGCCGCCTTCCTTAAGCGTTTCGTACGTGCTTCGCCGTGCTGTGCGGATCGCGGGAATCAGCCCAAAGAGAATTCCCGCGCACAGCGAGAGCAATGCGCTGAACCAAAGAACCCGTGCGTCGATTCCCACTTCGCTCGCGCGCGGCAGAGTGGCAGGCAGTGCGGCGAGCGCAGCCTGCGTTCCCACGCTGGCCAGAGCAAGTCCAAGTGCGCCGCCCAGCACTGCGAGCAGCACGCTTTCGGTAAGCATCTGCCGAACCAACCGGCCAGTACCTGCGCCCAGAGCTGAGCGCACCGCGATCTCCCGGCTGCGGCCCGTCCCGCGAGCAAGCAGCAGATTGGCTATGTTCACGCAGGCTATGAGCAGCACCAGTCCGACTGCGCCGAGCAAGAGCAAGAGAAACGCGCGGACTTTGCCGACGATGCTTTCCTTCAGCGGAGTCAGAGTGGCGCCCGTTCCCTTATCGGAGTCGGGATAGACTTGCGCAAGATATGTGGTCACTTGCTGCATATCCGCGCGCGCTTGTTCGATAGTGACACCCGGTTTCAGCCGCGCGATGCCATGAATGCCCAACCCTGCTGCGCGGACTTTGAGGGCGGGATTACCAAATTCGCCCAACGGAGCGTAGATGTCGACGGAATGGAAATAGCGCATCGGCAAATCGAAGTGACCGGGAAAGACGCCCACGATCGTGTAGCCCTTGCCGTCCAGTGTGATGCCTTTGCCGATCACATCGGGCGCCGAGTCGAATTTCTTTCGCCACAGGTCCGTGCTGATTGCTACAACGTTCGACGCTCCGATTTCATCTTCGGCGGGCGTGAACCAGCGCCCGAGGACCGGCTTGATTCCAAGCATGGCGAAGAAGTCCGAGGTGACCACCACGGCATCCAACTCGTCGGCGGCGCCCATGCCTGTCAGCAGGTATCCCGTAGATCGCGAAACGGCGAAGAACGAAAACGAGTGATTTAGTCGGTGCCAATCGAGGAAATTCGGGTACGAAATCGAGCCGCCGGGAAAATTCGGCTTGCTCGCGTCCACGCTGACGAGACGGTTCGGCTCGGGAAACGGCAGCGGGTTGAGAAGCACGCCATTTACCACCGAAAACAGCGCCGTGTTTGCGCCAATGCCAAGCGCGAGCGTGAGCACTGCGATTATTGTAAAGCCGGGAGAGTTGCGGAGCGTACGCGCGCCGTAGCGCAAATCTTGCAGGAGTTGTTCGAGCCAGCGCCAGCCCCACTGATCGCGCGTCACTTCTCGCACTACTCCTGCGTTGCCAAACTCGCGCCGCGCAGACTGCTCTGCTTGGCGCGGATTCTCACCGCGCTCTTCGCGCTCGCGCGCGGCCATCCGCAAATGGCTCTCAATCTCCTCGCGCAATTCTTCCTGCCTTGAGCGGCGCCAGAACGGAAATCTCATGCTTCATTCTCCTTCGCCGGATTCAGAATGCCCGCAATGGCCTCGGAGAGCTGCTCCCAGCGCGAACGCTCTGAGAGCAATTGCTTCTTGCCCGCCGCGGTCAGCCGGTAGACACGCACGCGTTGCTTGTTCTCTGAAACTTTCCAGGCTGCGGCAATCCATCTCTGGCGTTCCAACCGGTGCAATGCCGGATAGAGCGAGCCCGTATCCACCTGCAGCGCTTCGCCCGAGCGCGCGCGAATCGCCTGGGTGATTCCGTATCCGTGCTGCGCTCCCCATTGCAGCGTTTGCAAAATCAACAGGTCCAGCGTCCCTTGCAACAGCTCAATTCGATTCTGGTAACGGTTTTTCATCGGTTCTCCCCAGGGAGTAGTATGTCCACATCCATGCCTGTAGACGGTCTACGCCCACGGAAGTGAGCAAGTTTCATGCCGACAGGTCCGCCACGCTAACTTTTTGGATCGATGGATTTTACAATTCGGTGGGAACCGAATCAGGCCTATCGCAAGCGCCCGCTAGCGGGACGCTGTGTAGCGGAATCGGACATCTTTGCCTCCGAACGCCGCTCCCTTCGGCTTCGCAAAGTTAGGCTTCATCAGGTAAACTGAACGCCGGTCGCGATGCCTGCTTCGCTCAACGACGCCCTTCCGCGGATTCTCGCGTGTCCCCACGACCGCACCAAACTCCGTGTCGAGGACGGCGCTTTGGTCTGCGAACGCGCGCATCAGTTTCCTTTCGAAGATGGCATTCCGATTTTCGCGGAAAATCCCCGGCGCGAACCCGTTCCCCTCAACATGGGCCCGTGTCCACATCCCAGCGACGGCGCATACGCTGCAGTGGGGGGCGAACCAATCGATCCGTTTGTGAACGACTGGATCGTGAACACGAATGGAAATCTGTACTGGCGCGCGCGCGGCTGGCTTCCCCGCTATCCGATTCCAGATTGGCCATTCGGCGCTGGCAAGGGCCGACTCATGGTCGATATCGGTTGTAGTTGGGGACGTTGGAGCATCGCCGCCGCGCGAGCAGGCTTCGTCCCCATCGGTGTGGACGTGCACGTTGACGCGCTAGCGGCCGCAGCGCGCGTTTCGGGGCAACTTGGCGCGCGAGCGGATTTCATTTGCTGCGACGCGGAGCGTTTGCCATTTCAATCGGGAAGCGTCGATTCTGTTTTTTCCTACAGCGTCCTGCAGCATCTCGACAAATCGAAGGTGCGCAGAATTTTTCAGGAGATTTCGCGCATTTTGCGGCCGGACGGAGTCTGCCTGATTCAGCTTCCCAACGCTTTCGGTCTTCTCAGCGTCGCGCAACAACTCAAACGCGGTTTTCGCGAGGCAAGATCAGGCACTTTTGAAATGCGCTATTGGACGCACGCAAGCATTCGCCGTGCACTGGA
>DATGJE010000048.1:0-5342 GCA_035295305.1 Candidatus Acidiferrales bacterium
CTTAAATTTGGCGATCACCCAGCAGGATCCCGCGTCCAAAAGGCGATACGTCCAATATCCCGTCCAAAAGCTCTTCGTGGAAAACTCGGCCACCGGATCTGTCCTGCCAGGAGATATCAGTATCTTTATCCAGCCTTCCACTTGGCAACGCTCGTTTTCCAATCCTTCGGAATGCGCGGCAATGAATGGCATTGCGTTTGTCGCCCATCGATATCCCGCAAAGAGGAGAAGAGCAAAGCCTACGTATCTCGACGTCGATCCCAAAAGAGTGTGGGCGTCCGGATCGTCAGTTATAAAGCTTCCCGCAATCACAGTCGCAAAAAGCAGAACCGCTAATGCACCGGGTGCGTAGCGCGAACGCACCCAGAGCATGATCGTTGTTACGACGGCGAAAGTCGCCAGTATTGAAACAACCGATGTCTCATAGAAAGAAGCCTCGGAAATAACGGCCAGTAGAATCCCGAAAGCGCTGAGAAAGGTCAAGGGCACTCTGACCCGGGAAAGAATAATCTTCGTCCCTTCAGCCCTTGCGACCAAATCCAGCCGCTCGATTTGTGTGTGGTCGGTCATCGTGGCACGGACCTCCGCTTGCCAATTACGGTCAAGCGGTTCAACGTGACGAAATCCATGTCCTAGCCTTCAACCGCGCAAAAAAGCTAAATGCTAACCACTGCGTAAGAGCTTCGTCAGTCGGCCGAGAAACTCAAATTCTGCGACGTGCATTTTCTCCCGCGCCGCCTCAATCGTATAAAATGCCGCGCGGTCCACTTCCGGAAACTCCTTCTGTTTCCCAGATCGCGGCGGCCACTCCATCAAAAACGTATTGCTCTTGATTGACGCAGGCTCGCAATCGCTTTCAAACGCCCACGCCGTAACCGTCTTCCCGCTTTTGTGCTTCACGCTGCCCAGTTCCATGAATTTGCCCTCCGCTTCCAGCCCTGTCTCCTCAGCGAATTCCCTTTTCGCCGCAGAAAATAAATCCTCATCCGGCTTCGCTTCGCCCTTGGGAATAAACCACGCACCCGCATCCTTCTTCGTCCAGAATGGCCCGCCCGGATGCACCAGCAACACCTCTATCTCTCCGCCGCGCATGCGATACATCACCAACCCCGCGCTGACCTTCGGCATTCGCTCAGTGTAATCCGTATCGTGGGCGTTGCCCATGCCGCGCTCTCAGAGAAACACGTCTCTTTGCTATAATGGTTATTTCGCTTCATCGGGAAACTCCGTGCAGCGTGTTACCTTGTTTTCTCGCTTCCCGTTCAACATTCGGGCTGACGCATGACCGCCAAATCGCGCAAAACACTTTTCCTCGTCGACGCCATGGGCTACATCTTCCGCGCCTACTACGCCCCCATGGGCGAACGCTTCGAGCACAAAGGCATACCCACTAAAGTCCCCTACATTTTCGCCACCATGATGCGCCGCCTCATCGAAGGCCAGAAGCCCGATTATCTCGGCGTGGTTTACGATACGCCGCAGCCCACGTTCCGCGACAAGCTCTTCGCCGAATACAAAGCGCAGCGCGCTCCGATGCCCGACGATCTTTTCATTCAGGTCCCCTTCGTCCGCCGTTATTGCGAAGCCATGCGTCTCCCCATTCTCGAGCTCGCGGGCTACGAAGCCGACGACGTGATTGCTTCACTCGCCCGCCAGGGCGTCGAACGCGGCCTCGACATTTTCATCGTCACCGCGGACAAAGACTTCATGCAGCTCGTCGACGGTCGCGTGAAGATGCTCAATCCCTCGAAAGGCGATCTGATTATCGACGAGAAAAAAGTCGAGGAGCTGATGGGCGTTCCGCCTTCAAAAGTCGCCGACGTGATGGCCCTCATGGGCGACACCATCGACAACATTCCCGGCGCTCGCGATCCCAACGAAAAGCCCGGCCCCGGCGAACGCCGCAAACCCGGCATCGGTGACGTGGGCGCGCGCATGCTCATCCAGCAATTCGGCAGCGCCGAAGAAGCGATTCGCCGCGCCGCTGAAGTCACGCGCGCGAGCTACCGCGAAGCCCTGCAAAACAATGCCAAATTCGTCAAGCTCAGCAAGGAACTTGCCACCATCCATGCCGCCGCGCCCGTTGAACTCGATCTCGATGCGCTGCGCTTGCAGGATCCCGATCTCGTCGCCCTCCGCGAACTTTATTCCGAGCTCGCCTTCACCTCGCTCTTGAAAACCCTTCCCGCGCCAAAGAGCACGGAAAAGACCGACTACGCGAATTTTGCCTCCGCGCGCGAGCTCCGCGAATTTCTCGATTCGCTCCCGCCCACGGACGAAGTTGCCATCTGGCTCGCGCTCGACAGCGACGACACTGACAACCAGGGCTACGGCACGCGCGTCCGCGCCATCGAAGTCTCAAATCGCCCCGGCTTCGCTCGCATTTTGGCTATCGACGCGCCGCCTGATTCGAAAAGTAGCGAAAAAGATGCAGCACTTCGCGCGCTCGCCGATTGGCTCTCCGACGCGACCCGCCCGAAAATTGTTCACGATCCAAAGCTTTTCGAGATTCTCGCTCTCTGCGATGCCGACGCGAAGCAGCGCTGCGTGGCCGGCATTCGTCACGCGACAATGCTTTACTCGTATCTCCTCCGTCCCACCACCGCGAATCATTCCTTCGCGGAAGCGGTTCTCCGCTACCTGAACATCACGCTCTCCGGCGCGCCCGGCGAACATGCTGATTTCCTCTTCCGCCTCGCTCCGGTTCTGTACGGCGAAGTCGAAAAGGAAAATCTCCTCGGCCTCTACCACAAAATCGATTTGCCGCTCGCCGCAGTTCTCTCGCGCATGGAGCGCGCCGGAGTCTGCGTCGATCCAAAGGCCCTCAAAAAACTCTCCCTCGCTCTCGAAGAGGAAATTCGCGGCTACGAAAAACGCATCTACGAAATTGCCGGCTTCGAATTCAATATCAATTCGCCGCAGCAGCTTGCCGAAGTCCTTTACGACAAGTTGAATCTCACGCTCCCGCGCCGCACGCGTGGCAAAGCGCGCTCCACCGCCGCCGAAGTCCTCACCGAGCTTGCCGCGCTCCACGAATTGCCCAAGCTGGTGATGGATTATCGCGAAGTCGCGAAACTCAATTCCACGTATGCGGACACGCTCCACCAGCTCATCTCCCCGCACACTGGCCGCCTGCACACGCAGATCGATCAAACTGGCACCGCCACCGGACGTCTCAGCTCCTCGAATCCCAATCTGCAGAACATTCCGATTCGCACCAAGCTCGGCCGCGAAATTCGCGCCGCCTTCGTCGCCGAGCCGGGCAACATTTTGCTTTCCGCCGATTATTCCCAGATCGAGCTGCGCATCCTCGCGCATTTTTCCGAGGACCCTGTTCTCGTCGAAGCCTTTCGCCGCGCCGAGGACATTCACTCTCGCACCGCACAGGAAGTTTTCGACGTCGCGCCCTTTGCCCAAACTCCCGAGCATCGCCGCGCCGCCAAAGTAATTAATTTCGGCATCATCTACGGCCTCTCCGCCTTTGGCCTCGCGCAGAATTTGCAGATCGACCAAAAAGAAGCCGCGAAATTCATCGCCGCTTACTTCGACCGCTACCGCGGCGTCAAAAAATATCTCGAACGCCAGGTCGCCGAAACGCGCAAGACCGGCGTCACGCGCACCATGTTCGGCCGCGTCCGCCCGATTCCCGAAATCAATTCGCCGCAGCCCAGCCTGCGCAATTTCGCCGAACGCACCGCAATGAACACGCCTCTCCAGGGCACTGCCGCCGATCTGATCAAACTCGCCATGATTGAAATCGATCGCCAACTGACCGCGGAAAAATTTCGCACGCGCATGATTTTGCAAGTCCACGACGAGCTTCTTTTCGAGGGCCCCACCGAAGAACTCGAGCGCCTCAAGCCCCTCGTCAAGCACGCTATGGAGCAAGTCCATCCGCTCAACGTCCCGCTGCTCGTCGACATCAAAGTCGGCCCCAATTGGCGCGATATGGACCCGTCTCCTGTGCGATAATTTATTTAGGATTTGAATCGGAGGGAATTACAAATGGCGCACCATCACTCGCCCGCATTTCTCGCCATCGTCAACGACGCCAAAAAGCGCGTCAAGGAAGCCGATTTTCGCGACATCAAAAAACGCCTCGACGCCGGCGAAAAAATGATTCTCGTCGACACGCGCGAGGACAACGAATGGGCCAAGGGCCACATTCCCGGCGCTCTCCATCTCGGCAAAGGCGTCATCGAACGCGACGTCGAAACAACCATCCCCGACAAAAACGCCACGCTCGTTCTCTATTGCGGCGGCGGCTTCCGTTCCGCCCTCGCCGCCGACAACCTCCAGAAAATGGGCTACAAAAATGTCATCTCCATGGACGGCGGCTGGCGCGGCTGGACCGAATCCAATTTCCCCATTGCCAAGGACTAACGCGCCAGCCCACGAGCCCAAAGGCCCGCAATCGACAAACCAAAGGGTGCGACGTCCACGGTCAAGCCAAGTTGTGCGGGGATTCAGCGCAGTGGTTTCATCTGTCCACTGCTGCTAATGTCACAAGAGGAAAACGTGTCGCGAAAAGTAGCCACCCGCCGGTAGGATGTTAGCAGTCATGATGCGGAAAACCATGACGCTGTGGCCGTATTCTCTCTTCATCGCGATGATTTGTGGTTCGGGACGAATTTAGAATCTTATGAAACTAAAAAGACTTGGAATATTTTGGCTGCCCAGTGCATGGCTCGAGGATGGTTGGCTTACATCTCGCACTGTCGCCACGCTTTTTTCCTGTCCGCCATCTGTATCATCGTTGCGGTCCCTATATTCTTGGGCCGCGTAGATTTCACAAACATGTCATTCTGGCGACGATTGCCGTGGGGAATTTTCGGAATTTTGGGGCCCTTTGGAATAGGCTTTATCTGGCTCGGAATGTGGCGATACTGGGTGCGGCTCGATAACTCCAATGTGAAAGTTAAGCGGGCGTGGTTTGTTGCTTTGTTGGTTGGATTCTGGTATGCTAGCTGCCTATATTATTTCTTCGTCTATATCCCGCAAGTTGTTCGAAAGAGAAGAGCCGTAGGAGTCTGAATCAGGCCCGATCGATTTCTCTCTGCTACCTGGCTGTTCGTTCCTCGGCGGGTGGCCCACGTTCTACGGTTTAGTTTTTTCGGGTGCCCCATGCTCGTTTTGTGAGCGTGGTGCTTTTCGAGCGGCTGGCGCACCCTTAACACGCTAGGCGATTTTGACTTCGGGAAAAAAACTGGCTGGAGCGGTTGGATTCAAAACACGTTGCCCTGCTGAAGAGACATAAGCTATTCACTCTCTGAGCTGTTCCAAAGCGAACTTGAAATTATGAACGAAGAACAACACGGAACTGGCGCAGACTCGAAAGCTCG
>DATGJE010000049.1:0-9052 GCA_035295305.1 Candidatus Acidiferrales bacterium
TCCGCACGAGCGCGCCCCGACATGCATCGACCCTTCGTTCCTCAAGGCAAGAAAGCGAAACCACACCCTTCGCAACAACGCTCAGGATGGGGCACCCGCAAAATCCGTTCCGCATGAGGACGAGGGCACTCTACGGCTAAGGAATTTGTGACCCGCAAGAAAATGCGTTAGTGGACCCATTTTACGCGGAGGGAATGGTGGGTGATGTAGTCCTGGAGATTGGCGAGACAAAGAAGGATTTCGAGGACTTTTTCGTTGTCCGCGGGATCGCGATCGAATTGGCTCTGTGCGAGCGCGTGAACGGTGTGTGGCGCGTCGGCGAGAAGCCAGGCGAGGATTTCTTCGTCGACGAGACCCGCTTCAATGCACCGGGCGCGCACCTGATCCGCGCGTTCAATCACCATTTCGAGGAAATGATCAAGGCAGACGCCGTCGACCGTCAGGGCAGGGAGAATTTCTTTTCCGCAGCCGTCCACATTGCAACGACGAGCCATCGCGTTTCTGCTTTCCTTGCCCGCGAGGGAGACGGGTAAGGTGAAGAGAATCATACTCCTGTTTTGGCGTTGCGTGTTGGAGGTGTGCCCGGAATGAAACAGGCGATGAGGCGGCGCTCCATTCCGGCGCTCGGGATAGTTGGAAAGTGAAAAGCCCCACCCTTCACGAAAGCCGTTCAGGATGGGGCACCCGCAAACGCCGTTTAGGACCGGAGGACCCGCAGAGATTTTCTCGCTGCGGGCACGATGGGGGGCACCCGCAAACGCCAGCGGTATGGAGCTAGCGCGATTCGATGCGAATCGTTCCGGAGCTGGTGCGCAAATCGACGGTCGGGCCGCCGGAGCCAACCGTGGCGTGAATCTCGCGCGGGTTGATTCGGCCCTGCAAGGTAATGGGGAACGTCGAATTGATGCTGCCGGAGCTGGTGCGCGCGTACAGCTCGAACGAAGTTTTCTGCGGGAGTTGGACTGTCAAATCGCCCGAGCCGGTGTGGAGAAGCCAATTGCCCGTCGGCGTGCCCTGCGCGCGAATATTTCCGCTGCCGGTACCAACGTGGACTGCTCCGTTCACGCCATTGATTTCAACGGTGCCGGAGCCGCTCGACGCCTGCACGTCGCCTGAGCCCGTTTGCGAGAGAATGATGTTGCCCGAGCCGGTGGAAGCGTTCATACCGCCGGTTACGCCGTCCGCGTGAATCGTGCCGCTGCCGCTGGCGGCGCGCACATTGCCTTTCACGTTGGAGAGCGTAATGTCGCCTGATCCTGCGCGGGCTGTCGCGTCGCTGCCGATGCTGGAAAGTTTCAGGTCGCCGGAACCTGTGGTGGATTCCACGGGGCCGGCAACGCCGTCGACAGTCTGATTGCCGGAGCCGGTCGCGGAATGAAGGCGCGTCTGCGCGGGCGTGACGATTTCGTAGCTGATGGAAATGTTGCGCATTATTTCGCGGTCTGTCTCGTGGCCGATGGTGATGGTGTTGCCGTTCTGTTCGACGGGCGGATGCTGCTCGATGTACTGGACGCGCGATTCGGCGTCGCGTCCGGCGGAGAACCAGTTATCGTTGGCGTGGATGCGCGCGTGGATTTCCACTTTGCCGGAATCGCCGGTGCGCACGGTGATGTTTCCCGAGCCGGTAGTGACGTCCATGTCGACGGGCCCATTCACGGTGAGAGTCTTGTCGAAATGGCCGTCAGCGGCCGCGCGCGCTGGCACGGGAGCCATGGCAGCCAAAATGGCAAGCGCGAAGGCTGCGCTCGCGAGTTGCAGATTCTTCGTCGGCTTCATAATCGGATTCACCCCTCTTGAATTTAATGGGCCTGTGTATGGAACGCAAATTCGCCGCTAAAAGTTCAGACGCGCGGCGAGGGAAAGGGTGAGCAAGAAAGCAGTTTGTAGTCGATAGTTGAGAGTCGAGAGTTGCGTGAAGAGAATAGCGTGATCAGCGAAAACCGCCAAAAGTCACAGCAACTCAAGGAATTCCTCGACGGTAATTTCAGATCCTGGACGATAGCGCGGAGCGTCTTGCGTTTCAGTTCACCGCCATGCATTGGAATTACGACTCGGGCCTGATCAGATTGGCGAACATAGACTGCATGGCTGCCACGTTGCCGGCGGAATTCAAAACCCAGATGTTCGGCTACGCGGACTATTGCTTCGGCTTAACCGCGGGAACCTTTGGAGTCACACGGGAATCTCGATGGGCTTAATCAGAATGTCTTCGGTTGGGATAGGCAGGCCATCTTCGGTGAGAGTTTCGACGTAAAGCTCGATGGCTTCGCGGATATTTTGGGATACCTTCTTCGATCGTCTCGCTTTGGGTATGGCATCCGGGCAGAATGGGGCAGAAGACGTGGTAACCGCCTTCCTCCTCTTTTTCAAGAATCACAGTAAACCGATGCGCCATTGCGGAGCCTCCGTTGGCCTTATTGTACTTGATTCTGGCTCAGGAATTGCGGCCGCAGCATTTTTTGTATTTTTTGCCGGAGCCGCAGGGACAAAGATCGTTGCGGCCGATTTTGGCGCCAGTGCGGACCTGCTTGGGGGCTTCGGCTTTTTCGGAGCCGGTCTGCAATTGCAAATCCTGCTGGGCGCGGCGCTGACGGCGCTCAATCTGCTTGGCCTCTTCTTCGGGGCGCGCGGGCTGCATCAAGTAGAGGAAGCGAACCGTTTCCGAGTCGATGCGGCCCATCATTTCCTCGAAAAGCTTGAAGCCTTCCTTTTTGAATTCGACGAGTGGGTCGACCTGGCCGTAGCCGCGTAGACCGATGCCTTCCTTCAAGTGGTCGAGAGTGAGGAGATGGTCCTTCCACTGCGCGTCGACGATATCGAGCATGATGTGACGCTCGAGCCAGCGCATCATTTGCGCGCCGAATAGTTTTTCCTTTTCCTCGTAGCGCAATCGCGCCTTGTTGATGAGTTCGTCGAGAAGCGTATCGTGATCCATCTGCAGCGGATCGATTCCGAGAGCTTTAATGTCGAGGCCGAATTGCTTGAGGATTTCGCCGGAGAGTTGCGCGATATTCCATTGATCGGCATGCTGCTCGCGCGGGCAATAGGTGTCGACAAGATCGGCGAGCAATTCCTCGCTGAGCGCGAGAATTTCGTCCTTCTGGTCTTTTCCTTCGAGGACGGCGCGGCGAATGGAATAAATCGTTTCGCGCTGCTTGTTCATCACGTCGTCGTATTCGAGGAGGTGCTTGCGAGCCTCGAAGTTCTGGGCTTCGACGGCTTTCTGCGCGTTCTCGATGCGCTTGGAAATCAGGCGCGACTCGATGGGGATGCCTTCTTTCATGCCGAGCATGTACATGAATTTCTGGACGCGCTCGCCGCCGAAGATGCGCAGCAAATCGTCTTCGAGCGAAAGGTAGAATCGCGAGGAACCCGGGTCGCCCTGGCGTCCCGCGCGGCCACGCAACTGATTGTCGATACGGCGGGCCTCGTGACGTTCGGTGCCTAGAATGTGCAGGCCGCCCATGGCGACAACTTCGTCGTGTTCCGCTTTACACTGCTCGGCATACTGATCGTAGAGCGGCTTCCACTGCTCCAGCGGCACCTGGAAGATTTTGCCTTCCTGCTGGAAAAGAACCATGGCGACATTGCCCACGCCGTTTCCGCCGGCTGCCGCTTCTTGCGGAATTTCCTTGGGAGTTTCAGTGCCCGCGGGATGCTCGTCGCCGTTGCCGATGACCGCGCTCGCGGGCGCGTAGGGAATGGCGAGCTTGTTTTTTAGGCAATAATCGCGCGTCATGGCTTCGGGATTGCCGCCGAGCAGAATGTCGGTTCCGCGGCCGGCCATGTTGGTCGAGACGGTGACAGCGCCCTTGCGTCCGGCTTGCGCGATGATTTTCGCTTCGCGCTCGTGCTGCTTCGCGTTCAAGACTTGGTGCGGAATGCCGTGTTTCTTGAGCAGTTCGGCGATTTTTTCCGATTTCTCAATCGAAATGCTGCCGATGAGAACGGGCTGGCCGCTCTCATGCAATTGCCGAACGCCGCTCATGTGAGAGCCGTCTTCCTGCACGATGCCGTTGACGACGGCTTCGAATTTCTCGAGTTCGGTGCGATAGACCACGTCGGGGTTTTCGAGGCGGATGAGCGCGCGGTTCGTGGGAATCACGACCACGTCGAGGCCGTAAATCTTGTTGAACTCTTTCGCTTCGGTTTCCGCGGTACCCGTCATGCCAGAGAGTTTCTTGTACATGCGGAAATAATTCTGAAAGGTGACAGTGGCGAGTGTCTGATTCTCGCGCTCGATTTTTACGGCTTCCTTGGCTTCGATGGCCTGATGCAAACCATCCGACCAGCGGCGTCCGGGCATTTGGCGGCCCGTGAATTCGTCGACGATGATGACTTCGCCTTCTTTCACTACGTAGTCAACGTCGCGCGTGAACAGAGAATGCGCGCGGAGGCCTTGATAGACGTGGTGAATCAGTTCGAGGTTTTGCGGGTCGTACATGTTGGGCAAATCTAGCAGGCGCTCGCATTTCGCGACGCCTTCCTCGGTGAGCGTGGCGGTCTTGTGCTTTTCGTCGAGGGTGTAGTCGATGTCCTTGATAAGCTTCGGAATGATTTTGTCGATGCGGTAATACTTGTCGGTGGATTCCTCGGCGGGACCGGAAATAATCAGCGGCGTGCGCGCTTCGTCAATCAAAATCGAGTCGACTTCGTCAACGATTCCAAAATGATGGCCGCGCTGGACGCAATCGGCGAGATCGTACTTCATGTTGTCGCGCAGATAATCGAAGCCGAATTCGTTGTTGGTGCCGTAGGTGATGTCGGCAGCATAGGCGGCGCGGCGTTGCACATCGTCGAGATCATGAACGATGACGCCGACGGTGAGACCGAGCGTTTTGTAAATGGGGCTCATCCACTCGGCGTCGCGTCGCGCGAGGTAATCGTTGACGGTGACGATGTGGACGCCGCGTCCCGCAAGCGCGTTTAAATATGCGGGAAGAGTGGCAACGAGCGTTTTTCCTTCGCCGGTTTTCATCTCGGCGATTTTGCCTTCGTGCAAAACCATGCCGCCGATCAGCTGCACGTCGAAATGGCGCATGCTAAGTTTGCGGCGTCCCACTTCGCGCACCAGGGCGAACGCGGGCACGAGAACGGGCGCAAAGGCTTCCTGCATTTTGGCGCGGTATTCGGGGTCTTTTATGTCGACGCCTTCGAGCTTCGACGTGACCTGCATCTTCAGTTCCGCGGTTTTGATGCGGAAGTCATCGTCGGCGAGCTGCTGCATCTCAGACTCGAGCGCATTGATTTGCGCGACGAGCGGCTGAAGCTTCTTGATGTCGCGCTCGTGCTTCGTCCCGACGAAAAACGCAATTATATTTTCAACAAACCTATCGGCATCCATGCTTTGGTGTTGGATGCTTGCTTTTGAGCAAGCGTCGCAAGCCTCTCTTGTGGCTGGTCATTTATCGCTGTTCAAGGAGCAGCGCAATCGGGAGGGAATCTCCACTGGACGTCCCCCTCAGCCGCCCGCGGACGGTGCAGACTCTATTCTAACCTGTTCGTCGCGCTGCGCGCAAAGCGGGGCTATTGGGTGAGTTGCTACGGCAACATGGGCGTTCTATGATGAAAGTGTTCAAAGTTGCGGCGGCGCGTTGTTGTGCTTGCGAATGCGAAAGGCGGGGACTGAATGGCGGGGAATCCGTTGACGGAAGGGGTTGTGTACGAGGCTCTGCGGACGGTGGAGGATCCGGAGCACCATCGCAGCATTCTGTCGCTGAACATGGTGCGGAGCCTGGTGGTGCGCGAGGGCGACATTTCGCTGGTGATGTCTCTGCTGCGGCCGGAGCCCGCGTATCGCGACACGCTCGAACGCGGAATACGTGCGGCGGTGGGGCGTTTGCAAGGCGTGCGGTCGTTCGATTTGAAATTTGATGCGGCGGCGCCCGGCGGACGGCGGCTGCCTGAAAAAGAGCCAATTCGCGGCGTGAAACATTTGGTTGCAGTCGCGAGCGGCAAAGGCGGAGTGGGCAAAACTACTGTTGCCGTGAATCTGGCGATTGCGCTGCAAAAAATGGGCTCGAAAGTCGGGTTGATGGACGCGGACGTTTACGGGCCAAACGTCCCGCTGATGCTGGGGACGACGGAACAGCCGCGCGCCGTCGCGGAAAACGTGATTATTCCGGTGGAGGCGTACGGGTTGAGAGTGATTTCGATGGGGCTGCTGAACCCGGGTGACCGTCCGCTGATTTGGCGCGGGCCGATGCTCCACGGAGTGATGCAGCAATTTCTGCGCAGCGTGCAGTGGGGAGAGCTTGATTATTTGATCGTGGATTTGCCTCCGGGGACAGGAGATGTTCAGCTTTCGTTGGTGCAGACAGCAGCGATTTCGGGCGCCGTGCTCGTCACAACGCCTTCCATCGTCGCGCTGGCCGACGTGCGCAAAGCCATCGAAATGTTCCGGCAGGTGAACGTGGAAATTCTGGGCATCGTCGAGAACATGAGCTATTTTTCGTGTCCGCACTGCGAGCAGCGCATTGATGTTTTTGGCCACGGGGAGGGCGAGCGCATGGCGAAAACATTTGGCGCGCCGTTTCTCGGCGAGATTGAAATCGATCCGCAGATTCGCATTGGTGGCGACACGGGCAAGCCGGTGGCGGCGGAGGGTCCGGATTCGCCGGGGGCGAAAAGCATTTATGCGGTGGCGCGGAATGTTGCGGCGCGGGCGGCGGAGACGGGGCGCGCGGCGGGCGCGCCTGCGGTGCAGATTTTGTAACGGGGCGGCTGAGCGAAAAGCGAAGAGCCCCACCCTTCACAAAAGACGTTCAGGATGGGGCACCCGCAAAAGCAGAAAGCAGATTCCTCGCACCGATAATGCTCGCTGCGTGTTTCACAAGGTGTGCAAATAGGCGAGCAAATCGCGGAGCTCTTCGTCGGACAGGGTGTAGCCGGCGGCGGGCATCATGCCGCGGCCGTTGACGATGGTTCGTTCAACGAAGCGGTCATTGGCGGGCAATCCGCTGGGCATGTATTTTTTCCTGAACAAGTGTTCGAGACCTGGCCCCTGCGATCCACGCGAGGAATAAGCTTTGTGGCAACCTGCGCAGCGAAGGTTGTAAATGCGGCGTCCTGCCGCCTGCTGCGTGTTCAGTCCCAGTTGCGCGTCGGTTTTCGTGGATGGGTTTGTACGGCAACCCGCCGCCAGAAGTAGGAGCAGCGCCAAGCACACGCCGGTTAGTATTCGTCTTTTCAAACGGCTCCGTAATTTGCAAATTTCCAGAAGCAGGATAGCTCATTTGCCGCGTTTCGGGCCTCTACTTCAGGCGTTCGCGATGAGGCGAAATTTTCGTCTTTGCGCGTCGAAGCAAATAGAATTATCGGGCGATGAAGTGGCGTTCGCGTTGCCTTGTAAGGCTTGGATGCGTGTGTTACTTTCGCTGTTCGCTTGAAAACGCCTCTAACTACCAGCAGGAGCGCAATTTGATTCGGAGCTATCGCGGGCGCGCGCCACAGATTGCCGCGTCGGCTTACGTTGACGAAGCGGCCGTGATTATTGGCGATGTGCAGATTGGCGAGCATTCGAGCGTCTGGCCCGGCGTGGTGATTCGCGGAGACGTGCACTACATACGCCTCGGCGAGCGCACAAATGTGCAGGACGGCTCGGTGCTGCACGTGATGCGCGACGTGCATCCGTTGATTTTGGGCGACAATGTGACGATTGGCCACGGCGTGATTTTGCATGGCTGCACGGTTGAGTCGCGATGCTTGATTGGCATGGGCTCGATTATTCTGAATGGCGCGAAGATCGGCGCGGGCTCGATCGTCGCGGCGGGGACGTTGGTGACGGAGGGCGCGATTGTTCCGCCGGGGAGTTTGTTCATGGGGCATCCGGGGAAGTTGCGACGCGCGCTGACGGCGGAGGATCAACGGTCGATAAACGATTATGCGCAGAGGTATGTGGAATATAAGGAGACGTATCGCAGCGGAGTGCGCTGATTCAGTTTGTCATTCCGAGTGGACTGAGAAATCTGCATCTTGTGGGCGCGGAAGACGAACAGCAGATTCCTCACACCGTTCGCCGAAAACGGGCGACCGGGTTCGGAATGACAGTGAGAGCGCGGAGCGGCTGGGAGATGGTCGTGGGGAGTGAGGGAGAAAAGTGAACGAAGCGGCAAGGCCAGAAAATGAGCGGCGCAAGTTTCGCGCCATCAAGGGGACGCGGGACATACTGCCGCCCGATTCGGCGTTGTGGAACTGGTTCGAGAAGACGGCGCGGAGCGTGATGGAGTCGTACAACTTCGGCGAAATTCGCACGCCGATTTTCGAGGAGACGGAATTATTTGCAAGATCGATCGGCGTGGAAACAGATGTAGTCAACAAGGAGATGTACACGTTCGCAGACCACGGGCATTGGGGCCTGGAGCTTATCCGGAATCAAATCGGTTACGGGCGGCTGCCTCAGGGTGGGGAAGCGACAGGTCTATTTCGCATGCAAGCGCGGACTCTCGTTGACCGGTGGCGTGAACTTGTATCTGCGGGAGAAATGCCCGAAACACCAGAAAACAAGCAAGCAATTCACCAGATTGAGCTGGGGCTAATTGGCATTAGCTCACCCATTCCGGTCGCGGGCCTAGGTGAAAGCGCATTCAACGCATCCGCGATATCGATAATGCACTATGCTCGCTCTCTGAGGTTCGGTGACGTCGTCACTTTGCGGCCGGAGGCGACGGCATCCGTTGTGCGGGCATATGTCGAGCACAGGCTGGACACGCGGTCGGGAGACCAGAAGCTGTACTACATCGGGCCGATGTTCCGGCGGGAGAGGCCGCAAAAGGGGCGTTACCGACAGTTTTATCAGATTGGCGCGGAAGTTTTGGGCACGTCGGACGCGCCGGCGATTGACGCTGAGCTGATCGAGATGCTGACGGTGCTTCTCGAACGCTGCCAAATCGAGAAATACACGCTGCTGATTAATTCGATTGGATGCCCCGATACGCCAGAACGAAAGGGCTGCCGGCCGAAGTACGTGGAGCTGCTGCGCGCGAAATTGCGCGAGCCGGAGATTTTCAGCAAGCTTGGCGCGGACAGCCAGAGGCGCGTCGAGACGAATCCG
>DATGJE010000050.1:0-7554 GCA_035295305.1 Candidatus Acidiferrales bacterium
GCCCAGAAATTGATCTCCACGCAGGAGTCGACTCTGCGCTACATTTCCCGTGAATTGCACGACGAGTTCGGTCAAATCCTCACGGCCATCGGCTCGATGCTCAGCCGCTCGGAAAAGTACGCGCCTGAAGCTTCAATCCTCCGCTCGGACCTCCGCGAAGTCCGCGATATCACGCAGACAGCGCTCGATAAGGTCCGCGCTCTTTCGCAGGCGCTCCATCCCGTCATGCTGGAAGAGTCCGGGCTCGAAAACACCATGGATTGGTATATTACTACGGTGGAAAAGCAAACGGGTCTCGCCATAAGTTACGAAAAATCGGGCACCGCATTTCCACTCGATGGCGTTGCGTCCGTTCATATTTACCGGGTATTGCAGGAAGCCCTCAACAATGTGGCGCGACATTCCGGAGCGCAGCAAGCATGGGTTCGCTTGCGCTTTTCGCCCGACAAATTGGAATTAGAAGTGGAAGATCACGGCGCGGGATTTGTCCAGGGCGCTGCAAAGCCCGGCATCGGATTGGTCGCAATGCGCGAACGCGCAGAACTCCTCGGCGGCACCATCGAATTTGTCCAGCCCGCCATTGGCGGAACGCTAATCCGCCTCAGCGTTCCGAAAGTCAGGATGGACTGACATGCCGAATAAAATTACCGTTCTGCTCGTCGATGACCACGCTCTCGTCCGTCGCGGCTTCCGCCGAATGCTCGAAGACGAGCCGGACATCTCCGTTGTCGGAGAGGCAAGTGATGGCGAAGAGGCGATTCGTCTTGCACGCGAGCTTGAGCCTCAGCTTATTTTGATGGACTCCGCTTTGCCCCACGTCAGCGGCCTCGATGCAACGCGCCAGATTCTGGCCTCTCGTCCCGCGAGTCTGATTTTAATGTTGAGCATGCATTCGGAAGATACTCTCGTCCGTCAGGCGCTCGACGCCGGCGCGCGCGGATACATTCTCAAGAACGCGGTCGATCTTGAACTTCCGGCGGCAGTTCGGCGCGTCGTGGCTGGTGAAATTGTGCTCTCTCCGCAACTTTCTCGTTCTGACGCCTTAAAGGGCGAGCGCAACTCTGGCCTCACGGTTCGCGAGCTTCAGGTTTTGCAACTCATCGTGAATGGCAAGTCCAACAAGGAAATCGCCGAGCAGCTCGACCTTAGCGTGAACACGGTCGGCGTTCATCGCGCCAACATTATGGACGCACTCGGAATCCACAAAACTGCCGACCTCGTCGTCTATGCGATTCGCAACGGTTTGGTGAACATCTCGTGAACCGCAGGTCGTTTCTTCTGAGCCTGGCAGGCTTGGCTTCCGCCAACGCATTACAAATCGATTTCGCGGGCGCAATCTCTCCGCCGCAACAATCAAATCCCGGATTTCGTTTGGTCGACGTCACTTCGCAGTCCGGCATTCACTTCAGCCACAACAGCGGCGCGTACGGCGGAAAGTTCCTGCCCGAGACGATGGGTTCCGGCTGCGCGTTTCTCGATTATGACGCAGACGGTTGGCAGGACGTCCTTCTCATCAACGGTATGGACTGGCCCACCCACCGCCGAGCTCGCAGCACGATGCGCCTCTATCACAACAATCGCAATGGCACTTTCACGGACGTCACGAGCCGCGCGGGCCTCGATATCGAGATGTACGGTATGGGCGTCGCCGTGGCCGATTTCAATAACGATGGCTTCCCCGATATTTTCATCACTTGCGTCGGTCAAAATCGCCTCTTCAAAAATACCGGTCGCGGAACTTTTCTTGACGTCACCCGCGAAAGCGGTCTCGCGGGAAGGGAAGGATTCAGCACCTCAGCTCTATGGTTCGATTTTGATCGCGACGGATTCCTTGACTTGTTCGTTTGCAATTATGTGAAATGGTCTCCCGCGCAAGATGTTTTTTGCAGCCTCGACGGCAAGCACAAGTCCTACTGCACTCCTGAAGCTTACCGCGGAGAAACCTGTTGGCTGTTTCGCAATCGCGGCAACGGAACATTTGAAGACGTCACCGCAACCAGCGGAATCTTCGATACCAGTTCCAAATCCTTGGGCGTGGCGATGCTCGATTACGACGAAGATGGCTGGCCGGATCTCATGGTTGCAAATGACACGCAGCCCAATAAGCTCTACCGCAATCAGCGCAATGGCACATTCAAAGACGTCGCCGTGGAAGCCGGCATCGCATTCAGCAACGACGGAAAAGCTCGCGCCGGCATGGGCGTTGCTGTAGGCGGTTTCAACGCTTCAGGCCGTCCGGGAATCGCTATCACCAATTTCGACGATGAGATGGTCGGCCTGTATCGGCCGCTCGGCAAAGGTTTGTACGAAGATGTGGCCGTGCAAAGCGGCGTTGGACTTCCTTCGAAGAACACATTGGGCTTTGGATGTGTTTTCGCCGACATGAATCGCGATGGAGCGCTCGACCTCGTGGTTGCCAATGGACACATCGACGAGACTGTGCGCAACATTCGCGGGAACGTCGGTTATGCGCAACCCCCGCAGCTCTTTTTGAACGATGGCGCGGGCAAATTCCGCGATGTCGCTTCTGAAGTTGGCGACGCGTTCCAACGACCGAAGATCGGACGCGGCCTATGCTACGGTGACTTCGATCGCGATGGCGATCTCGACCTGCTGATGACCACTAATAACGGTCCCGCTTATCTTTTCCGCAACGATCAGCTTTCGCGCAATCGCGCCATTCGCTTTCGCCTCACTGGCGTCAAATCCAATCGCGACGGAATCGGAGCCCGCCTCCAAATCTTTCACGGGGAATCGAGTCAGTCCCGCCTCGTGACAAGTGGTTCCAGTTATCTCTCGCAATCGGAACTTCCAGTGACATTCGGCCTCGGCCAGCGAGATCGCGTCGACCGCGTCGTGCTCAACTGGCCCAGCGGCAGAGCGGAAGAGTATAAGAATTTAGCTTCTGGCAAGCTCTACCAATGCGTCGAAGGGAAGGGGATCACGCCTCTAGACGGTTTCTGAGGTTCGACCTTCGTCACAGTCTCACTTCCACGCCCGCTAGACGTCGAGCCACCTGCGCAATATCGGATCGATGCGAAAGGTCGAGCACGCCCGTGCGAAACGGCACCGCCTTGAAACGTAGTCCGAGCGAGCAGAGTCCGAGTTGTACCGCTTCTGGCAATTCGTATTCTCCGCGTGCCGAGCGCGCGACCTGCTCGCACGCGCGAAAGATGCCAGCGTTAAATCGCCAGCAGTTCATGCTGATGAACACGTCTCCGTCGCGGTTCGTTTCGGGCATCTCATCGGGCTTCTCGACGATTTTCTCCAAGTATCCTGCCGCGTTGACTTGCAGCAGCGCATAACGAAGCATCCGCTCGCGCGAAATGTCGCTTTCCCGTACCAAGGTTTCTCGCTCGAATGCCGGCAAGCCCGGCTCACCAAGCATCCGTAGCGCACGAAAAACCTCGACCGGATAATAGTTGTCTGAGTTCAGCACCAGAAATTCTTCGCGCTCCGCAAACGGCTCCGCAGTGAGCAGCGCATTGGCCGTTCCCAGTGGTTCCTCCTGAATCGCGAAACTGATCTCGATTCGGCGCGCGGAAATGCTCTGGTAGTATTCGCGAATCGCCGTATGCTCCGGCCCCACGACGAGACAAGCCTGGACGAATCCCGCATCCGCCAGCGCGCTCAGCACGTAATCGAGAAACGGACGCCCGATCGGAATCATTGCTTTCATTCCCACATCGGCGGCCCGCCTCTGATCCGTGGCGAGTTGCGCCGTCGCGTCCGGCGACCGCATTCTTTTCCCCAATCCGCGCGCGAGAATCACGGCTTTACGGATTTCGGGCGGCGATCCACGGTCCCGAGAAGACAAGTTGTGGCGCTTCTGCTGTGAAGTGTTCATAGAGTCAGCAAACGATGTGCATGCCGTTCCATTCTTTTTCCTCCGCAAGTTCGACCCAGGGATGCTTATGTTCCAAGCCGCATTATCCTACAGCCGCCGCAAATCGCCAGGCGTCTTGGCATACTCGTTCGGGCGCAAAATCGTAAGCCAAAAACGCGACCTAATGATATCGTTTGCTATTCCGCGTAGGTACTGCGGAAATTCGAAGCATTGTCATATTTGAGGTTCAGCGGACACCATGCACCTGAAGTGGATCGATTACGCAGTCATCGGCCTCTACTGCGCCTTCGTCCTCGGCGTGGGCTTCACGCTAAAGAAATCTATGCGCACGAGCATGGATTTCTTCCTCTCTGGCCGTCGCATCCCCGCATGGATCACGGGACTCGCCTTCATTTCCGCAAACCTGGGCGCTCTCGAGGTCATGGGCATGGCCGCCAGCGGCGCGAAGTACGGCATGCTCACGACGCACTTCTACTGGCTCGGCGCAATTCCAGCCATGATTTTCGTCGGCCTTTGCATGATGCCGTTTTACTACGGCAGCCGCGCGCGCTCCGTACCCGAATACTTGCGGCTTCGCTTCGACGAGAAAACCCGCGCCTTCAATGCACTTACGTTCGCTGTCATGACCATCCTGGCCAGCGGCATCAATCTTTACGCGATGGCTCTCGTTTTCAAACTCATGCTGGGCTGGTCAATTCACGCAACGATTTTGCTATCGGCGATTGTTGTGCTCGTCTATACGTTTCTTGGCGGCCTCACCTCGTCGATTTATAACGAAGTGCTGCAATTCTTTCTGATCGTTTTCGGCATTTTGCCACTCGCGGTCGTCAGCGTCACGTATGCAAGAGGCTGGCGAGGCCTCGAGGCGCGCATGCCGCCGGGCTTCACGCACATGTGGGCCAACCTGGGACATGCAACTGCCAATCCGATGGGCGTGGATTGGTTCCAATTGGTCGCAGGGCTAGGATTCGTCCTCTCGTTCGGATATTGGTGCACGGATTTTCTCGTGATTCAGCGAGCGCTCGCCGCGCGTGACATGACTGCCGCGCAAAAAACTCCTCTGATCGCGGCGATTCCGAAGATGTTCATTCCTTTTCTGGTGATTATTCCCGGCATGGCGGCGTGGGTTTTGCTGCCGAAGGCGGCATTTCTCGTCGAAGGCAAAGTTGATTACAACATGGCCCTTCCGCTTCTGCTCGCGCACTATTACCCGCCAGGAATGCTCGGCGTTGGCATCACGGCGCTGCTGGCGAGTTTCATGTCTGGAATGGCGGGCAACGTCACCGCATTTAATACTGTGTGGACGTACGATATTTATCAGTCCTACATTCGGCCCGCGGCGAGCGACGCGCATTATCTGACCATGGGCCGCATCGCCACCGTCAGCGGCGTCTTGCTCAGCGTTCTGGCCGCATACGTCGCGCTCAGTTTCCACAACATCATGGACTATTTGCAGTTGCTGTTCTCGTTTGTGAACGCGCCGCTGTTCGCAACGTTTCTGCTAGGCATGTTCTGGAAACGCGCCACGTCAAACGGAGCTTTCTTTGGTTTGGCGAGCGGCACACTTGCGGCCGGTTTGCATTATTTCGCGACGCTGCACGGTTGGTTCGTCTACAGAAGCGAAATGGCCGCGAATTTCGACCGCGCCATTTATGCCTGGGGCGTCTGTTTTCTCGTCACCATCATTGTCAGTTTCTTTACGCAGCCGCGTGCGGAAGCTGAACTCGGCGGCCTCGTATATTCGTTGACGAAAAGGCAGAATTACGGCCATCTTCCGGTGCTGCGCAGACCGCTGACGTTGGCGATTCTGGTTGCCGTCATTGCGATCGCGTTAAATTGGATATTTCGATGAGTGATTCCGAATCTGGACTCGATATTCGTTGGCCCATCGGCTTGCTGTTCCTCGCAATCGGAGCAGCCGTCGCCGTATACGGCATGTTTTCGGCCAGCCGCACGGATTTGTGGGGTCTGCAAATCAATTTGAATCTCTGGTGGGGCGTTATCATGACTGCGTTCGGCCTGGGAATGATTTGGGGCGGTGCACGCGCTGGTCGCCGCCCGTCATGAGTACATCCGGCACGTTTTGTTTTTATCGCGCATCCGAATGATTACCGTTCAACGGCTCAGTTCTATCGCCTCAACTAGTTGCTCGCAATGACCTTTCCTGACGCTGTAACAAAATCCTTCGTAGATATGTTTGGCGCCATGCCGCGCATCTTTCGCGCGCCCGGCCGCGTGAATCTCATCGGCGGCCATCTAGACTACAACGAAGGCTGGGTGCTCCCAATCGCGATTGATCGCTCCTGCTTCGTGGCGGCAAAAGCTCGAAACGATCGCCTCCTGCGAATTCATTCTGTGCAGATGCAAGAGACCTTCGAGTGCCATTTGGACGACCCGCGGCCCCAGCAACATCATTGGAGCAACTATGTGCGCGGAGTCGCGTGGGCGCTCCGTGAAGCTGGCCAATCCATCGCAGGCGCGGACCTTCTCATCTCGAATGATGTTCCCATGGGCGCGGGTCTGAGTTCTTCCGCCGCGCTCGAGGTCTCGACGGCCTTCGCGTTATTGCGTCTCTCAGATTTGGAAATGGATCGCGTGCAGCTCGCACGCATTTGTCAGCGCGCAGAAAACGAATACGTCGGAATGCGTTGCGGAATCATGGACCAACTAGTGGCTTGCTGCGGACGTCGCGCTCATGCCTTGTTGATTGATTGCCGCACTCTCGAAATTGAGCCCGTGCCTTTCGACGATTCGAGCGTCGCCGTCGTTGTCGCAAACACTATGGTCAAGCACGCCCTCGCCGCATCGTCGGAATACAATCGTCGGCGTGCCGAGTGCGATGACGCGGTAGCAAGAATTCGCGTCGTACGGCCGGACGTGAAGACTCTCCGCGATGTTTCGTGGCCGGAGATTGAGCAGCTCGCTTCCACATGGCCCGATAACATTCGCCGTCGCGCCCGCCATGTCACCACCGAAATGCTCCGCGTCCATGCAGCCGCCGCTGTGTTGCGCAAAGGCAATTTCGCCGAGTTAGGTCGACTCATCTCTGAAGCGCATGTCAGCCTCGATACCGATTACGAAGTTTCCTCAGCCGAATTAAATCTGATGGTGGCACTGGCGAAGCAAATCCCGGGACTCTTGGGCGCGCGCATGACCGGAGCGGGATTTGGCGGATGCACAATAAATTTGGTTCAGCCGACCGACGCCGCCGAATTCGCCACTAAGTTGGCAAAGTCCTACGAGGAAAAAACACACATCAAGCCGGATGTATACGTATGCCGCGCATCAGATGGCGTGGAGGAAATCGTTTAAGTGGCTTGCGCCGACTCACCAAGCTATTGTGTGGACGTCACCTTCAGCAGAACCACGCCATGCGCGGGCACCGTCGCCGTATAGCTGTCTCCTGACGCCGCGACGTCCTCATGCTTCCACAAGTCCCTCACGCGCAATTTTTGTCCCGCCAGATTCACGTCGCTCCATTTCACTGTCACAGCTTGCGGTTGGTCGTCTCGATTGAAGAGGCCCACCGCCAGTGAACCATCGTGGAGCGCACGCGTCACCACAACCGCCGTGGCTGTAGCATCGGAAATGCGCTTCGCCGGCTTGCCAGCTGGATCCTGATCAATCGCGATAACCTCGCGGTTCGTCAAAATCTCCTTCGTTTCCGCCGACATCGTCCGCAAATCATTGCCCGCAAGCAGCGGCGC
>DATGJE010000051.1:0-5990 GCA_035295305.1 Candidatus Acidiferrales bacterium
TGGCAGGCGCTAATTAAGAATCCGGTCAACCGCATTGAAGCCGTCCGCCCCGCGGTTGAACGTCTTGGCGGGAAATTACAAGAAGGATGGTTCGCGTTTGGCGACTACGACATCGTCTGCATTGCCGAAATGCCTGACAACGTAGCTGCAGCGGCGATTGCCATCGCGTTTGCCGGCGGCGGCGCGTGCAAGTCCGTAAAGACCACACCGCTGATGTCCACCGCGGAAGCCGTCGAGGCGCTCAAGAAAGCGTCCCATGCCGGCTACCGCGCCGCCACGGCGTAAAAAAGTCCGTTTAGCGAGGCATTCGCGACAAAAATAATCGCGACACAATAAGTCGCGACCAAACAAAAAGGGCCTGCGCCGTTTCCGGTTGCAGGCCCTTTGGTTCACTGGCCGAAAATTCCGGCCGGATTTATTTATTGCTGCTCTTGCGGTGGCTGCGGCTGAGAAGGTGGTTGCTGCGCTGGCGGCTGACTCGGGCTTTCCGCATTGCGCACGTTTCTCAGCAGGGGCTTCGGTAACTGCCACAGTATTTTCGCGTCCGACGCGCCATCGGGATAGAACTTCGTTGATTCCTGACCCGTCGGTTGCAGAATGATATCCACGCGGCGGTTGTATGCGAACCACGTGTTCTTGACGCGGCGCATCATCCACTTTTCCGGCTTCGCGGGATTCTGCTGCTGCAGTTGATCCACTTCCGACTGATCAAGCTGCCGCTCTTTGCCTTCCGCGCGCGTCTCTATCTTGTCTGCGGAGATTCCCTGCGCAACAAGATAGTCCTTCACGCGGTCCGCGCGCCTCTGGCTGAGCGCTTCGTTGTATGGCGCCGAGCCGCGGACGTCCGCATGGCCCACAACCGTCAGCTTGGCCGTGTCGTCGTAGTCCAAATATTTCTTGAACGTTGACGCCACTTGATCCAGCGACTGCTGCTGGCTGCCCAGAAGTCCGACATCCGGATGCTCCTTGACAGGATACGCCGTGGGATAGAAAACGCTTTCGAGCGTCACCACAGGCATCGGCTCAATCGAGCCGGTGATGTGGAGATTCGCTGTCTGCGTGGTTGTGCCGCCGCAGACGTTCGTCGCGGTCAGCGTGTATGGCTGATTTTCGTCGATTGGCCCGATGTTTTGTTGTTTCGGCGTAGCAGTGATGGTTTGATTGCCGCTGGTGGCGACGTCGCCGATAGGATCGATCGTCACCTTGCTGGCATTCGACGAGGTCCATGTCAGCGTCGACGTTCCGTCTTCTTTCACTTTGTCGCCGATCTTGTGATATTTCACGTCGGTCGGATTTAGCGTCAGCGTGGCGGTCGGTTGAATGTCGACGTTGATCGTGGCGCTTTGCGTTACGCTGCCGCCCGGCCCTGTGGCCGTGTAGTTATAAGTAGTCGTTTTCAGTGGCGTCACGGTTTTGTTGCCGCTCGCATCCACGTCACCGACTTCACTGATATTCACATCAACGGCGTCCGTCGAGCTCCACGTCAGCTGCGAAGAATCACCGCAATTGATTTGCGTTTGCGAAGCTGAAAAAGTTCCGGAGACAGGTGCAACCGCCACCGTCGAATTGGCGAAACCGGCCTTGAATCGTGGCTGCGGCCCGAGCTTGTTGCCTTCCATCCAATTTTTCGTCTTGGTTTTTCCGTCGTGGAGTTGCACCGAAATGCGCTGGCCAGCCTGCACTGTCACCGGCCCTGACCACACGGTTTGCCCGTTGTGGGTCACGTCAATTTGGTACGTGCCGGGTCGCACCAGCAGGCGCTGGTGCCACAACCAATTCCAGTCGAATTCGTCTACGTGCCCGACGAAATACGCAGGCTTCTTGCCGTTTAGCAGCACGGCCGCGCGGCGGTCGCCTTTGAGTTCGATGTCGCCGAACGGTCCCGAAACTTCTCCGCCCGCCGATTGCAATGCTACCTTGATGTCGGTGGTCTTGCCTGCCGTGATATCCACGTCCTGCGTCTGTGAGCTGTACCCATAGTTATAAACGCCCACGGAATGCTTGCCCGCGGGCAGCTTTATCGTTTGATTGCCATTTTTGATTGCGTTGCCGTCCACGAATACATAAGCCTGTTTCGGGCTTACCTTGATCTTGAGCTTTCCGTCTTGCGCGAATGCCGACGAAGCGGCCATGAGGGCCACGACCATCGCGAGAACAGGAACGAGAGGGAGAAATTTCGTTCTCATCTTGAGTGAACTCCTTCCGAGACTGTCAGTAGTAGAGCGAAAAATGCTCCACAGAATTTAGATGCACGGGGGACCCAAGGGTGGGCAGACTTAAATTAGACTCTGTGGGACGCCCTCCAGTCAAGGGAATTCACCGGAGCGAGTCTGTCAGGTCCAGTGCGTACGAACGAAAATCGGATGGTTTGAAAACCAGTTATACTAGACTGACATGTCAGTCTAGTATAGGCGCGAAGCCTGGTTCGTCCGTTTCAGCAACACGTTCGTCCCAGTAACGGACAATCGGGCCAACCCAGATGGCGGAACTTGTTTGCAACCACTTTGCAGTGAAGTGCTTATCGCATTGCGGTTTTGGACGCCAACGTGCGATTTAGAAGTGTATCTGACTAGCGATTGGCAACAGCTTGGGCGGTCACGCTAAACGCTTAAATCGAATGGAGTGCCGATGAGTACGTTGCTTCAGGATTTTCGCTATGGTCTCCGCGTTCTTTTGAAGGCGCCTGGATTCAGCATCATCGCCATTCTCACGCTGGCGCTTGGCATCGGCGCGAACTCCACGATTTTCAGTTGGATCAATTCGACGGTGCTCGATCCGATCCCCGGCGTCGCGCATACAAGCCAGTACGTTGCTCTGACCACTGGCAGTGCGAGCGACCCTACTCCCTTCTCCTATCCCGATTACGTCGATTTGCGAGACCGCAATCAGAGCTTTTCCGAGTTCATTGGATCAAGCCTCACGTCCATGGATCTCACCTCAAACGCCAAGCCGGAGCGTGTTTGGGGTGTTCTCTGCACAGCGAACTACTTTTCTGGGCTTGGCGTCAGGCCTGTTGTTGGGCGCGGTTTTCTTCCCGTCGAAGGCACAAAGCCGGGCGGTGCGCCTGTAGTGGTCATCAGCTATCGCCTCTGGCAGACGCATTTCGGCGGCGAACGCTCCGTTGTCGGGAGCACAATCGAGATCAACAAGCATCCTTACACCGTTGTCGGCGTCGCTCCCCCTGTCTTCCAGGGAACGCAAACCGGTTTGCGCGCCGACATGTGGATTCCGGTCATGATGGTAGGGCAATTCTGGCGGGCGGATATCCTTCAGCAGCGTGGAGATACCTGGGTCATGGTGACCGCGCACCTCAAGCCCGGCGTCACGCGAGAACAGGCTCAGGCCGAAATGAATGGCCTGATGCAGCAGATTGCCCGTCAGTACCCGGATGCGCATAAGGGGAAGAGCATCGTCACCGCTTACCCGCTTTGGCGAGGGCCGTTCGGCGCAAACTATTATCTCGACACGATTCTGTTTCTTCTGATGGCCATCTCCGGCGTCGTTTTGCTTCTTGCATGCGCCAACGTCGCGAATCTCCTGTTGGTGCGCTCGGTCGCTCGTCGCCGAGAAATGGCCATTCGACTTTCCATTGGCGCTACTCGCTGGCGTCTCGTCCGGCAGTTGCTGGCCGAAAGCCTGATTCTGTCGTTCTGCGGGGGCGGCATTGCCATGGTTTTCACTTTGTGGACTGCAGGCACGCTCTCCGATTTCATTCCGCCGGTCGCTGAGATACCCATATCCATGAGTATTCACGCCGACCGCACGGTTCTGCTTGCGACGCTTGTTATTTCGCTTCTCACCGGCGTCATCTTTGGCGTTTTGCCCGCGCTGCGCTCCTCCTCGCTCGAACCCGTTACTGTGCTCAAGGAAGAGTCCGGCGGCGCCAGCGGGGGACGCAGCAAAGCGCGCCTGTCGAGCATTCTGGTCGTCGCGCAAATCGCCATGTCCCTTCTTCTATTGGTCTGTGCGGGACTTTTCATTCGCAGTTTCCGCCAGGCGCAGAAATTCAATCCCGGTTTTAATCCACACAACGTTTTGCTTTATTCCTATGATCTTTCGGGCGTCGGCTACGACAAAAAGTCCGGAGCGGAATTCGACCGCCAGCTTTTCACGAAGCTCCGGGCGATTCCCGGCGTTCAATCCGCTACTCTGGCGGACTGGGTGCCCTTTGGTTTCGGTTCCAGCTCATACCTGGTCCAGGCAGAAGGCTACGTCCCTCAGCCGCACGAATCGATGGATGTTGAATATGCGGATGTGGCTCCCGATTACTTGCGGACGATGCAAATCCCCCTCATCACGGGACGTGAGTTCACCGTGAATGACACGGCCAAATCCCAGCCTGTTACTGTCGTCAATCAGGAGTTTGTGAAACGCTACTGGCCGAATCAGGATGCCATCGGCAAGCGCCTGCATGCGGGCGGCACGTGGTACACGGTCGTCGGAGTGGCGCGGAATAGTGATTACGACCACATCGGCCAGAAACCCAGGGGATTTCTCTACTTGCCGCTTTTTCAGGATTACGATCCTGGCATTTCCATTCACGTGCGTGTTGCCGGCAATCCGCTCACTTTTGTTTCTCCGGTGCAGGAGGCGGTGCGTTCTCTTGATGCCGATTTGCCGCTCTTCGATTTGACGACGCTCGATTCACGCATTCAGCTCAACACCATGACTCAACGCATGGGCGGAGTTTTTGTCGGTGGCTTCGGCATCTTAGCGCTTGTTCTTGCGGGCATAGGAATTTATGGCGTTCTTTCGTACACCACGCGCCAGCGCACTCACGAAATCGGCATTCGCATGGCTTTGGGCGCCGAGCCTCATGACGTGTTCGGCTTCGTCCTGCGCCAGGGCGCATTCCTCGCGATACTCGGGATCTCCATGGGCCTGATCCTTTCGCTTGTCCTTACGCGCGCCCTGTCCAGCCAGCTTTTTGGCGTCACCCCCACCGACCCGCTCACGTTTGCAGCCGTCGCGACCGTGCTGCTTGCCGTCGCGCTTGTTGCCTGCTACGTGCCTGCGCGTCGCGCCATGCGCACCGATCCGATGGTCGCGCTGCGCCATGAGTAATCGAAAGCAAACATAAAATCACGTCCGACCCGGCCTGCGTCGGGGCACGGCTTCAGCCGTGCCGAAAAGCCCCGAAAATTCACGGGCTTCAGCCCCTGAGATCGACACGTGTAACTTCACTTTCGACTTTCAACTTTCAACTGTAAACTGTTCTCTCGATGTATTCCGCGGCTGTTCTTGACCATTTCAAAAATCCGCGCAACGCCGGGGACCTGCCAGACGCGACCGCTGCCGTCGACGTCACGAATCCCGTTTGCGGCGACACTCTTCGACTCGCCGTGCGCGTCGCCGACGGGAAGATTTCCGCCGTGCGTTTCAAAGCGCAAGGATGCGTCACGGCGCTCGCGTCCGCTTCCGCGCTGACGGAACTTGTCGCCGGCAAATCGCTCGACGAGGCGTGGAGCGTCACCGCCGCGCAAATCTCCGACGCGCTCGGCGGCTTACCGCAAGCTACATTTCACGGCGCGCAACTCGCTTCCGACGCGCTCGTCGCCCTCTTCGCCAAGTTGTCTTAGAGCACGAATCCAAGGAAACAGGAGATTCGCTGCCTGCCCGCCACGGCGGGCAAGCAGCAGGCAGGCTCCTCACGGTTGCGCGTCCCTTCGCCGAAAACGCTCAGCGCAGGCGGGATGACAGCGAGTAGAGTTTTTTCAACAAACTGTTAGGAGGCGAATCTTCGCTCGAACAGCAGTGCGGCACAGACCACAATCACGACAGCGGCCCACAGCACACCAGTGTGGATTCTCCAAACGCCCGCTGTGCTTAACGCAAACGCGAGTGCGACGAGAAGAAAGAATGGTCCGGTGATCACACAGTGGAAAGTTCGGTTACGCACCGCATTCGCGACGCAGGCCAATCCGAGCGCGGCGAAAAGCGCAGTCAGCTGGTAGTTTTCCAAGTGCAGCAAGTAGATGGCCAGCAGGGCG
>DATGJE010000052.1:0-3292 GCA_035295305.1 Candidatus Acidiferrales bacterium
TGAAAATTAAGTAAGAGCCGTAGCCCCTCAGCGTTCATTCTTTCAGATTTGTCCTTGACCGTTTCTATTCGTAGCGCAGAGCGACCATGGGATCGACGCGGAGGGCGCGGCGCGCCGGAATGTAACACGCGAGCATGGCGACAAGCACGAGAAGGACTGCTACACCCGCGAACGTGAGGGGATCGGCCGCGCTGACGGAGAAGAGCAAGCTCGACATCAATTGCGTGAGGCCGAGCGACACAATGACGCCGATGGCAACGCCCGCGACTGCTATTTTCACTCCCTGCCTGAGAATCATGCGCAGGACATCTTTATGCTGCGCACCAAGCGCCATACGAATGCCGATTTCGTGCGTGCGCTGCGCCACCGAATACGAAATTACGCCGTAAATCCCAATCGCCGCGAGGATGAGCGCCAGCGCGCTGAATAGCCCCAGCAGCGCCAGCGTGATTCGCCGTGTCGCCACGGAATCGCTCACCAGTTGATTCATCGTCGAGATCGCGAAGATAGGCTGATTTTTGTCGATCGACGCCACCGCGCTGCGAATCGCCGAAATCAGAGCCGCAGGAGCGATGCGCGATTTCACCACGAGATTCATGGTGCTGTCGGGATATTGCAGCGAGGAAACATAAACTTCCAATCGCGACGGATTCGCCAGGCCGTAGAGTTTCGTGTCGCCCACGACGCCAATGACGTTGATCCACTTCGGCGGAGTTTTCGCCGATGGGTGCCCGAACATGAATCGTTTCCCAATCGGATCCTGGTTCGGCCAATATTGTTTTGCGAGTCTCGCGTTCACCATTCCAACGAGCGGCGCTCCCTGTTTATCTGTGTCCATGAAAGTTCGCCCGCGCAGCAACGGAACGCCAAGCGTGCTGATGAAGCCGGGACTCACCTCGTGATAATCAGGATGTGGAAAATTCCCCGGCGTGGGCAGCGCCATGCCTTCGATGGTGATGTCGGCGCGGCTGTGATTATCCGTAAGTGGAAGCACGGTCCCGACTGCCGCGTTTTCTACTCCGGGCAGCGCGCGCACGCGCTCGAGCACTTGCTGCCAAAAATTGAGAATGGCCGGATCCTTGGAATATTGCTGCGTGCGCAAATCCATTTCCATGTTCAGCACGCGATCTGGCCGCAAGCCCGGATCCACGCTCATCAGTTTGTACAGACTTTTCATCATCAGTCCCGCGCCGACCAACAGAATCAGCGCGAGAGAAATTTCCGCGATCGCCAATGCGCCGCGCAATTTATTTTGTGCCGCGCTGGCGCTCGCCGTTCTGCCTCCCTCTTTCAACTCCGATTGCACATCAGGCTTGGTGGAGTGCATTGCTGGAGCCAGGCCAAAAATAAATGCTGCCAGCACGATGATGCCCGCCGCGAAGAGAAGAACCGCTCCGTTCAAATTCACGCTGGCGCCCGAAAGCATATCCATCGGAATCAGTCGCGCAATTCCGTGGATTCCAGCAATCGCCAGCGCCAGACCTAAAACGCCGCCACAGAATGAGAGCACAAAACTCTCCGTGAGCATTTGGCGGATGATGCGCCCGCGGCTGGCGCCGAAGGCCATGCGCAGCGCGATTTCTTTTGTGCGAGCCGCGCCGCGCACCAGAAATAAATTCGCCACATTCGCGCAGGCAATCAGCAACACAAACATTACCGCGCCGAAGAGCACCAGAATGGCCGGCCGCGCGTCGCCGACGAACACATCGCGAATCGTTTTCAGCGCCACGCCGAACTGGTCATTGGTCCCCGGATATTCTTTCGCCAGCCGCGCGGCGATTCCTTCCATTTCCGTGCGCGCCTGCGCGAATGTGACATGCGGCGCGAGCCTGCCGATCACAACCATGTCGCCCCGCTCGCCGCGCTCATTGGCTACTTCGGAATTGTTTGTCGCCCACACGCCGATCGGCAGCATCACGTCTGTCTTGTCCAGCGAACGGAACTTCGGCGGCAACACGCCAACAATCGTAAAACTGCGGCCATCGAGCGTGATGGTACGGCCGATGGCGTTTCGATCTCCTCCCATGTGGGATTGCCACAGCTCGTAACTGAGCAGCACGACGGGCGCAGTCCCGGGCTTTTCCTCGGACGCTTCAAAATCTCGTCCGAGGAATGGCTTCACGCCAATCATGGAAAAGAAGTTCGGTGAAACGGCTTCGCCGCTGATGTTTTCCGGCTGGGTGACGCCGGCGAGGTTGAAGCCAACATCGTGCACGGCGGCGATTTGCGAAAATGCGTGACACTGTTGGCGCCAATCGAGGAAATTAGGATACGAGACGCTGACGGAGCCGACCTTCGGGGTGGTCTCGTTCAGTACAACGAGGCGCGACGCATCCTTGTAAGGCAACGGTTGCAGCAAGACGCCGTAGACGACGGAAAATATCGCCGTGTTGGCACCGATGCCAAGCGCCAGCGTGAGAACGGCGACGGCGGTGAAGCCGGGATTTGTTGCGAACATCCGGAAGGCGAAACGCAGATCCTGCCCCAGATGTTCGAGCCAAGCCCATCCCCAAGAATCGTGACTTACTTCGCGAATCGCGAGCGCGTTCCCGAAGTTCTTTCGTGCGGCCATGTGCGCCTCCTCGGGCGAGAAACCGTTCTGGGTGTATTCTTTTTCGCGCAGTTCGAGATGAACGCGCATCTCGTCGTCCATGTCGTGATCGAATTGTTCGCGGCGAAACAGCATCCGCAGGCGGCGCGCGAGTTCAGCGAGTGGTTTCATGAGCTGTGCTCCGCATCGGCCTCATTCGTAACGCAGCGCGATCATAGGATCGACGCGCATCGCTCGGCGCGCGGGGATGTAGCAGGCCAGCATCGCGACGAGCACAAGCAAAATTGCCACGCAGGCGAAAGTGAGAGGGTCGGTTGCGCTGACGCCGAAGAGCAAACTCGACATCAACCGAGTGAGTGCGAAAGCGGCGGCGATCCCGATGACAATTCCGATGCAGGCGAGTTTCAGCCCTTGACCAACGACCAGGCGAAGAACGCTGCGGCGCTGTGCACCAAGGGCAAGCCGAATGCCAATTTCATGCGTACGTTGCGCAACCGAATATGAAATCACGCCATAGACGCCGACGGCGGCAATCAGCACCGCCAGTGTCCCGAAAATGCCGAGCAAAATTGCGTGGAAGCGCCAGTCGTTCAGTGAGCCCGAAACCACTTGCTCCATGCTCTCCACATGTGTGAGCGGCTCGCCGGGATCCACGTCGTGCAACGCGCTGCGAATCTCCGGAAGAGAGAGAGCCGCGGCGGCGCGCGTGCGCAGCAGAAACGAAGCCGAGTCATTCCACTT
>DATGJE010000053.1:0-3732 GCA_035295305.1 Candidatus Acidiferrales bacterium
GAAGCGCGCGACGTCATCAACACGTTGCCTTACGAAAAATTCCTCGCCGCACTGCGCGCGAAGCCTGGCACCGCTAAAAAGGACAGGGGTGCATCACGGGCGCGTAGCCAATCGGGATGACCATTGAATCGATGAAGAATCGATGATTTGAGGGCTCCGCGGGAAAGGCCTTATCCTAAGACTGATGTGTCAGTTTAGTTGCTCATAGACTCAACTAAAAAAGGGGAATACGGTTAGTTGAGCTGGTTTTGCGCGCTGGGGAGCATCGGTTGTCAGAAAAGCCCCACGCTCACAAAACGAGCATGGGGCACCCGAAAAGACCAAACCCTACGGCAAAGGCACACAGGCTGAAGCCTGTGCCACACGACCGGACGAAGACTTCAAGAAAAGCCCCACGCTCACAAGGCGAGCATGGGGCACCCGAAAAGACCAAATCCTACGGCAAAGGCACACAGGCTGAAGCTTGTGTCACATGATGGGCGGCGCCTCGACGTCCTTGCGATTTGCTCGCTAACTCCAGCCCACGAGCGGCGTCCAAGCTAGTGGAACTTTTCCGCCCGCTTTCGCGTATCCTTATTCGCAATACGACAAGGAGGCGCCATGCGCCGTTTCTGCTTCGCCGCTCTTACCTTGAGCGCGCTGTCCTTCGCAGCATTGGCTATTGCTTCGCCCGCCCATGGGGAGGAATGGAATAAATCCTACAAACTCTCGGGCCGGCCGAATCTTCGCGTCATCACGAACGACGGCCACGTGGATCTCTACTCCTCTGACAGCAGCCAAATCGACGCGCACGTCACGACGACGGGTTGGCCTATCGACAGCTCCGGCAACGGTCGGGGCATTCGCATCACAGAAAACCAATCGGGCAACGACATCACTCTCGAAGTTCACGTCCCGTCGTTCCACTTTTCTTTCGGCTGGAACAATCGCGGCGTCCGCATCGAACTGCATGTCCCGCGCAACGCCGATTTCGACGTCGAGACTGGCGATGGCAGCGTTACGTCGCAAGCCTTCAGCGGCAATTTGCGCATCTCCACCGGTGACGGCAATATCGACGCCCACGGACTGAAAGGCGAAGTCCGCCTGCATTCCGGCGACGGCCATATCGACGGCGAGGATTTTGACGGCTCGCTCCACGCCGATTCCGGCGACGGCCGCATCACCGTTCGCGGCCGCTTTGACAAACTGACTCTCGAATCTGGCGACGGCAGCGTCAATGCGGAAGCCGTCTCCGGCTCGAAAATTCAGGACGGGTGGTCGCTGCGCTCCGGCGACGGTAGCGTGACTGTTCGCTTGCCTGACGGATTGAACGCCGATCTCGACGCGCACACGGGCGACGGCAGCATTACGCTCGACTTTCCCGTCACAGTTTCCGGCTCGCTTTCGCGCTCAACGATTCGTGGCAAAATCGGTTCTGGAGGCCCGCCGCTGATGGTCCATACCGGCGACGGCTCGATCCATATCGAGAAAATGTAAGCGTCAATTCTGTTTCGAATTTCGCTTTCGGAGGCTGCCATGCGCAACGCGTTAATTTCCTTCGCCGCCCTCGGCCTTGTGTTTTTGGTCTCTGTCGCAAATGCGAATCCTCGCGCCGGCGTTCGTGACGATTCCCAATCCGATCACGAGTGGTCCAAGACCTGGAGCGTTTCCCCGTCCGCCGAACTGCGCCTCGAAGCCGATCGCGGGAGCGTTCATGTCTCGCAAGTCCCGGGCAACTCGATTCACGCTGTCGTGACCACGACCTACTGGCACATCTCCGAATCCGAAGTCGAGATTTCCTCGACGCAGGACTCCAACGGCGTCGAGATTCACGTCCGCGTCCCGGAAGAGCATTTCCATTTCTTTCATCACTCCGCTTCCGTGGATATCGATCTCCAAGTGCCAGCCGGCTCGCGACTGGCTCTCCGCACGGGTTTCGGGAAAGTTCACGTAGTGGACTTCGACGGCCACGTTGATGCTGACACGGGCTTCGGCGACGTTGACGCGCGTGGCCGCTTTGAGTCGCTCTCTCTGCGGACAGGCTTCGGCACCATTCGCGCCGAGGCGGGTGCCGGTTCGCACATTACGCGCGATTGGCGGCTCTCTTCCGGATTCGGCGACATCACGTTGAGTTTGGCTTCCGACTTGAACGCTGACCTTGAAGCGCGCACCGGCTTCGGCCACGTCTCTTGCGACTTTCCCATCACCGTGACCGACACGCACAGCCGGACTTCGATCAATGGACGCATCGGCTCCGGCGGGTCGCCTATCAACATCGACACAGGGTTCGGCTCGGTGCACATCCGCAAACTGTAGAAGCCTTCACACACCGCCCCAGGGATTGGAACCCCTGAGGGGACGAACATTCCCGGCACGGCTAAAACCGTGCCCTGACGAAACCATTTGTGAGTGCAGGATTCTTCACATTTTGGCCCGCGGCTTTCCCTCTCGACCGTATGTTCCGGGCGACAGTGTCGCCTTCGACGCACGCTATTTTTCTCGCGCTATGCGCTTTCTGCCCTGAAATCAACACGGAAAAATCGGTCCTTTTTGGCCCTTCAGTTGCACTTCTCCTCTTCGAATTTCGGAGACATTTTATGGGCGCCATTCTCGTCATCTCCATCGTGTCGGTGTACGTTTTCCTGTGCGCGACATCCGGCATCGAATCTGTTTCGGCCCCCACGAAAAAATCCGCCACGCCGCCCGCTCGCAAGAATTAGCGCAAAACGATTTGCAAAAGTTTGCCGCATCGCGCATGATATTTTGTTTTCCTGACGCGCGCCTATTCAGCTAGACCATACTTCGCGCTCAAATTCATTTCATTCAAGGAGATTGCATGCGGAAACCCGGAAATATCGCGCCAGCCAAGGGCAAGCTCGGCGTTTTGACGCCTGGCATGGGCGCGGTGAGCACCACATTCATGGCGGGCGTCGAACTTGTGCGCAAAGGCAAAGCACTGCCCGTCGGCTCACTTACGCAGATGGGTACGATTCGGCTTGGCAAACGCACCGAAGGCCGCACGCCCAAAATTCACGACTTCGCACCGCTGGCGGATTTGAACGACATCGTTTTCGGCGGCTGGGATATTTTCCCGGACACCGCCCACGAAGCCGCGACGCACGCCGGCGTCCTCGACGCTCGCCATCTCGATTTGGTTCAACCGTTCCTGAAAAACATCAAGCCAATGAAAGCCGCGTTCGACCAGAACTACGTCAAGAAACTTTCGGGCACGCACGTCAAGAAGGCAAAGAACAAATTCGACCTGGCCGGGCAGCTTCGCGACGACATTCGCGAGTTCAAAAAGAAAAACAAAGTCGCACGCACGGTGATGGTCTGGTGCGCTTCAACGGAGATTTTCCTCAAGCAGGAGAGCACGCACGCAACGCTAAAAGATTTTGAGCGCGCCATGAAGGAAAATCACGAATCCATCGCGCCTTCGATGCTCTACGCCTACGCCGCCATTCAGGAGGGCGTGCCATTTGCCAACGGCGCGCCGAATCTGACCGCCGAACTTCCCGCGCTCGTCGAGCTCGCGAAAGAGAAGAACGTCCCCATCTGCGGCAAGGATTTCAAGACTGGCCAAACGCTGATGAAAACGATTCTCGCGCCGGGATTCAAAGCGCGCATGTTGGGCGTGCACGGCTGGTTTTCGACGAACATTCTTGGCAATCGCGACGGCGAAGTTCTCGACGATCCCGGCTCGTTCAAGACCAAAGAGGAATCGAAGCTCGGCGCTCTCGAATATATTTTCCA
>DATGJE010000054.1:0-7368 GCA_035295305.1 Candidatus Acidiferrales bacterium
CGCGCAGTGTGTGTCCAACGCGCGAGATAACGCGTTTTCGTCGTGGTGGTCCAACCACGCGCGCGAACGATTCCGGAGACGTCGACTTGCTTGCGACGGAAATATTCGATGAGAGCGTTTCCAGCGGCGTCATCGCCGACAGCGCCGATGGGGAAAACTTTTGCGCCCAAATCGGCAAGATTGTTTGCGGCATTCGCGCCACCGCCGGGGATAATTTCTGTTTGCTTGTGGCGCAAAATCAGAACGGGCGCCTCGCGGGAGACGCGGGAAATTTCTCCGGTGACGTATTCGTCGACAACGAAATCGCCGAGGACGACGATGGTCTGGCGCGAAAATGCGGAGACAATATCCAGCAAACGAGACAAATCGGGCGAATGCGTGGCGACATCGCGTTTTTTTCCTGCGCGCTTCATCGCTTGCCTCTGAGGATGAGGTCAACGGCGGCAGTGAGATCTTCGACGACGTGATCGGGCTGGCGCGGCCAATCGCGGCGATGGTATTCGTATTCGCCGCGACCGTAGCCGGAAAGAACGAGAATACTGTGACAACCGACGGACTGCCCCATGGAAATATCGTCGTAGCGATCGCTGACGAGGATGGAATTCGCGAGGTCAAGCGAGTGCTCGCGCGCGGCCTGCTCCAGCATTCCGGGAATCGGCTTGCGGCAAGTGCAATTATTGTCGCGGATGTGCGGGCAATAATAAATTCCATCAACGCGAGCGCCAGCGGCCGCGAGGTTCGTTTTCATCTTGTCGTGAACTTCATCGATCAAAGATTCCGGAAAGAAATTCCGGGCGACGCCAGATTGATTGGTGACGACAATGACGGGGAGATTCGCCTGATTCAACCGGCGAATCGCGGCGGCCGCATACGGAAAAATAACGAAGCGGCTCAAATGATTGACGTAGCCCATTTCCTCGGAGATGGTGCCATCCCGATCGAGAAAAACGGCGCGGCGTTTTTTAGGCGCGTCAGGCACGGGGCGGCTGCTCCAGCCATTTCAAGGCGGCGGCATGAACGTCGGCGACGGTGACGCGCGTCATGCAGCGATGATCGATGGGACATTCGCGCAAAAAACACGGACTGCACGCAACTTTGCGCTGAACCAGAGTGCGTCGAGGCGTGACGGGCGCGGTGCCATGCGGGTCGGTGGAACCAAACACACCGACGACGGGAACGCCGACAGCGGCAGCTACGTGCATGGCACCGGAATCGTTTCCGATAAACAGGTGGCAGCGTGAAAAGAGCGCGGGGAGCTCCTCGATGGGCGTTCGACCAACCAGGCTCATGGGTTGATGGCGCATTCGTGCGGCAATTTGCCGCGAGACCTCAACTTCCGAGGACGTTCCGAAAAGTATCACATCGGCCTTGAACTCATCAACGAGGCTGTCGGCGACGGCGGCAAAACGTTCCGGCAACCAGCATTTGGCGGCGCCGTAAGCGGCGCCGGGCGCGAGCGCGATACGAAGCGAGGCGGAATGAACGCCCGCTTTCTGTAGGCGCGATTCGGCGGCTTCCGAAGCGTCGGGAGCAAGTTGCAGACGGATTTCCGACACCGCCGGCAATTTATCGAGCCAACCGATACGCCGAAGCAACTCAAGATAATAATACGATTCGTGCGTGGGGATTTCGCCAGCGCGCGGAACGCGAACGGCGCGAGTGAGCAAGAAGCGGCGAGCGTCCCGCGCATAGCCGATGCGTTCCGGGATTCTGGCGCGCCGAGCGAGCCACGCGGCGGAGAATGCATTTTGCAAAAGCAAGGCGGAATCGAAATGCTCGCGCCGAAGCTCGCGGGCAATATTTTCCATGGCGAAGGGACTCCGCGCGGAAGCGTCGAGAGGAATAATTTGATTTGCGAATGGCTGACCGCGATAAAGATCCGCGACCCAGGGACGCGCGAGAATCGAGATATCGGCTTCGGGCCAGTGCGCGCGAATGGCTTCGAGCGCGGGTATGCACATCACGGCGTCGCCGACCCAGTTCGTGGCCCGAATCAGGAGCTTCATGACGAGGACACCGGCCTCTTGCGCGCGATTGTGTCGAGAATGGTTTGCCAGAGAGCTTCCTCGTCATTAAAACGCAAAGCGATCTTGCAAAAGAGTATTGGAAGGCGATTGGGGCGGAGCGGCGTCAAGTCCTGGATATCTTTTTCCGTGCATAGAAGAGCGTCGGCTCCAGCTGCGAAGGCGCGAGATTCCAATTCGGAAAGATCAGCTTCGGTGTAGAGATGATGATCGCGGAAGGTTGCGTGGCCGGCGAGTTGGATTCCCCATTTTGCGAGATCGTCGAAAAGGGCGGGTGGATTGCCGATGCCACAAAACGCGAAATACTTTTGCTTGCCTGTTGGTTGAGTATTTTCTTCGTTTGCGGGCTGGCCGTATGTTTCCACGCTGAGTAATTCGGTGCGAGCGTAAAAGATGGGCGCGGAAGTGTGACGCTGAACGATCGCTTCGGTGGCGGGCGCATGCTCGCTGCGCGTGACGATGACAATATCGGCGCGGCGCAGCGCGGAAATTGGTTCGCGAAGACGTCCAGCAGGAAGAAAATGGCCTCCGCCGAAGGGATTGGTCGCGTCAAGCAAAACAATGTCGACATCGCGCGCGAGTTGGAGATGCTGAAAACCGTCGTCGAGAATAAAACATTCGACACCGCGACTTGCCAGTTCCCTGCCCTTCGCGAAACGATTTGCACCAACGCCGATTTCGACCTTATTTCCGAGCCGATTGTGGAGGAGAGCCGCTTCGTCATTCCAGCCTTGCGGAATTTCGATGCCAGCGACGGCGCGGGGGCTTTGCGGCAAAGGACGATAGCCGCGAGACAGTACGGCAGTTTTGTTTTCGCTGGCTGCAAAACGTTGCGCGAGCCAGATGGTCATGGGAGTTTTACCCGTGCCGCCAACGGTGAGATTGCCGACGCTGATGACGACGCCGCGCAAACGGCGCTGATGGACAATACCTGCGCGGTAAGCCCACGCGCGTAAACGCGCACCGGCGCCGTAGAGAATCGAAAGCGGCCACAGAAGTGACTGGGCGAGAGTCACGCGGCGCCTCGCGGAGATTGCGAAAGCCCTTCAAGGAGTTCGGCGATACGCGCGAGCGTGCGCGCCGTGGCTCCGCGATTCGCTTCGACAAGAGCGCGGGCCTTGCGTCCCATTTCCGCGCTGCGCGAAGGATCTTGAATCAAGCCGACCCACACTTTTCCGAGCTGCGCGGCGCTCGACACCTGGATTCCCGCGCCGGTGCTCGAGAATCGCGCAGCCATGTCGCGAAAATTTTCCATCGAGGGACCGAAAACGGGTGCCTTGGAAAACCACGCCGGCTCAAGAATATTATGCCCGCCGGAAGGCACGAGCGAACCGCCGACGAAAACGGCGTCAGCAAGGGAATAAAGACCGGCGAGTTCGCCGATGGAATCGAGGACAAGGACGTCGCAATTTTCATCGAGAGGCGCATTGAGATCGAGCGAACTGCGACGAATGGCTTTCCAGCCCCGTTCTTCGACGGCGCGCACGGCGGCGTCGAAACGCTCCGGCTTGCGCGGAGCGAGAACGAAAAGCGCGTGACGCCACTGTCGCTGGACAATATCGTAGGCGGCGAGAACGATTTCCTCTTCTCCGGCAACGATGCTCCCGGCGACGAGAAGGGGCCAGCGCTCCTGCTCGCGAATTTGTTGGGCGAGCCAATTGCCGAAAGCCGCCGGTGCGGGAGGTTCGTGGTCGTACTTCATGTTGCCGCTGATTTCGATGCGAGCCGCGGGCGCGCCCATTTCCTTCAGGCGCCACGCGTCTTCGGCGGATTGCGTGAGGAAAAGGTCTGCGTTGTGCAAAACGCGCTCGAAGAATTTGCCGATGAGCGGCTTGAAACGGCGGAAACGACGAAAAGATCTCTCGGAGATGCGGCTGTTGACGAAAACCACGGGAATATTCGCGCGGTCCGCTTCACGCATAAAGTTCGGCCAGATTTCGGTTTCGAGGATTACGACGAGGGCGGGACGGAGTTGATTGAGATCGCGGCGGACGGCACCAGACCAGTCAAAAGGAAAATAAAAAATGCCATCGGCGGAAGCGATGCGTTCGTGCGCGACGCGCTGGCCCGTGGCGGTGGTGGTCGAGAGGAAAAGTTGACGAGCGGGGAAACGCTGCTTGAGGCCGTCGATGAGGGGCTTGGCGGCGAGAACTTCGCCGACGGAGACGGCGTGGACCCAGATGGAGGACGGTCCAGAATTTGTGCACGAAAGCGTTGGAGGCAAATGTGCCATGCGCTGGCGGAAGCTGGCGAGATATTTGCCGCGGCGGAGTCCTTGCAAGGCAAAATACGGCGCAAGCAGCACCATGCCAATCGCCGTCAGCACGCTGTAAAGAAAATACATGTGGGGAGCAAGGCGCCGGTCGAAAAAAATTGCCGGGCGCAAGAGAAGCATTATAGTGGCAAGGCGCGCTCGAAACCCACAACGTTTCCGGGTTCGGGTGCATCTATGCGCAAGAAGTGAATTACGGGTGGAAATGATGCGAAGCCTACTGCTGATCGCAATGCTGGGCGTGATGGTGGCCGTGCCGCAGATCCAAGAACCGGATATTTCGACATGGACGACGAAGGACGCGCATCAGGATTTTGTGGTGGCGGCGGAGAGTTATGCGGATGCGGCGCGTTCGAAAGAGAAATTCGGCAAAGGGGCGGATCCGTACGAGGCGGGACTGCTGGCCGTCGACGTATATTTTCGAAATGACATGAAGTTTCCTGTGCACGTGGATCTGAGCACGATTCGGCTGGATGTGGACGACCCGAACGGGCAGAAATTTCATCTGGAGGCGTTGAGCCTGGCACGGGCAGCCAACGACATTGCGCATCCCAAAGGGCCTGCGGCGCCGACCGCGCGGCGATTGCCGATTCCGTTTCCGAGCGGCGACAGCAAGCAGCAAGGAGTCATGGACAAGCTGAAGCCGTTCACGTTGCAATCCGATATCGTGCCGCCGGGGCGGACGATTCATGGCTGCGTTTTTTTCGACGTGAGCCACCACTTCGATTTGGTGCCGCACGCAACACTATATGTGCCGGATGTGAAATCAGTGGCGTCGGATACGGCGCTCATTTATTTTGAAGTGGCGCTCGGCCACAAGCGCGCGCAATAAGTTTTCACATTCATTCCCGTCTGCATCGTTTCCGCCGTTTGCTGAAACGGCGGGGGTCGGCTAGAATTGGCGTTCGTTTTTCTTTCCTTTCCATACCTCGAGGCTCATGGCGCTTCTCGACGAATTAAATTCACAGCAACGCGAAGCAGTGTTGGCGACCGAAGGCCCCGTGCTGGTGATTGCAGGCGCGGGAACAGGCAAGACGCGCGTGATTACGTATCGCGTGGCGCATTTGATTGAGCAGGGCGTCCCAGGCCGAAATATTCTTGCCGTAACATTCACCAATAAAGCCGCGGAGCAGATGCGGCGGCGCATCGAGGAGCTGGTGCGTTCGAGCGGGCACGATGCGTCGGATATTTCGATCTCGACGTTCCATTCATTTTGCGCGCGACTGTTGCGGCGCGAAGCGACGCAGGCGGGACTGCCGCGAAACTTCGCGATTTATGACGATGACGATCAGGCGCGCGCGGTGAAGTTGGCGGTGCAGAATCTGAAACTGATCGAGAAGGAATTCCCGCCGCGGCCCGTTCGCGACCGCATCAGCTCCGCAAAAAACCATAATCTGACCCCGGGCGAGATGGACGCGGAGGCGTACGATCCGTTTGGCAAAAAAGTGGCGGCGATTTATCGCGAGTACGAGGAGATTTTGCGAAAAGCGAGCGCGCTTGACTTCGACGATTTGCTGCTGCGCGCCGTGAAGCTGCTGCGCGAGAACGCGGAGGTGCGTGGACGATGGTCGGAGCGACTCCGTTATGTGCAGGTGGACGAATTTCAGGACACGAACGCGTCGCAAGAAGAATTGGTGCGGCTGCTGGCGGGAAAAGAGCGGAACGTCTGCGTTGTGGGAGATGAGGACCAGTCGATTTATAGCTGGCGCGGCGCGGTGAGCGGGAACTTCCGGCGGTTCCTGGAGGATTTTCCGGGCGCGCGGACGATTCGGCTGGAGGAAAATTACCGTTCGACGCAAACGATATTGGACGCGGCGGGAGCAGTGGTGAGTAATAACCGGAGCCGACTGGGGAAGAATTTGAAAGCGGCGCTCGGCGCCGGCGAGTTGTTGAAATTTTACGAGGCGCGCGACGCTTCGGACGAAGCGGAGTACGTTTGCGGCGAGATTACGGGCATCTTGCGCGAAGATTCGAGCGCGACGGTGGCAGTGCTTTACCGGACTTCAGCGCAGTCGCGTTCATTCGAGGAATCGCTGAGGCGATTGGGGATTCGGTACCGCGTAGTGGGCGGATTCAGTTTTTATCAGCGCGCGGAAATTCGCGACGCGCTGGCGTACGTGCGGATGGTGATGCATCCAGAGGACGATGTGGCGCTGATGCGCGTGCTGAACGTGCCGCCGCGAGGCATCGGGAAAGTTACGGTGGATGCGCTCCGAGAAGTGGCGCGCGAATTTAATGAATCGCTGTGGGAAGCGATTCCGCGGATGACGGGAGCGGGCAAAGCGCGAGGCGGGGCCTCTCTTGGGGCGTTTCGCGAAATGATTTTGCGCTTGACTGAGGAATGCCAAGCGCGAAGTGCGGGAGAGCTGCTCGAAGTGGTTCTCGAACGCACGGGGTATTTCGACTGGGTGGAGCAGCAGGACAAATTGGACCACTCGACGCGGGCCGATAATGTGCGCGAACTCTCGAATGCGCTGGCAGAGGCAATCGAAGCGGGACAATCGCTCGAAGATATTCTGGATCGCGCGGCGCTCGTAAGCGACGCGGATGAATACGATGAGGCAGTGCCCGTATCGTTGATGACGTTGCACAGCGCGAAGGGATTGGAATTCGACCACGTGTTTCTTGCGGGGCTCGAAGAAGGAGTGCTGCCGCACGGCCGCTCGATGGGAAGCGACGAAGACGTCGAGGAAGAACGCAGGCTCTGCTACGTGGGCATGACACGCGCCAAGCGCAGGTTGACGATTTCGCGCGCGGTTTACCGGCGTTCGTGGGGAAATGCGGAGTTGACTCCGGCGGCGGCGTCACGATTTTTGGCGGAGATTCCAGCTGAGATGGTAGAGGCAGCGGCGGGGTCGTTGAACGCGCCGGGCGAAACGCGACGATACGAGCCCGATCCGGATTTTTATAACGCGGAGTACCGGAGGCCGAGGAAATATGCGGCTCCGGGAAAGTATGCGTCGCGCGGCGGGAGTACGGCGCGCGCGAAGCGAACAACGAATCCGCTGATTGGAACGCGTGTGCGGCATCCAACGTATGGCGTGGGAACGATACTCAAGGTCGAGGACGATG
>DATGJE010000055.1:0-2481 GCA_035295305.1 Candidatus Acidiferrales bacterium
GAACTGCGTGGCGCCTTGGCCGACGATGAAGGTGTGATTCGTGCGCTCCATCAATACGCGCGCGACTCTTGCGGGATTCTTGATCTTTTCGATGGCGCCGACAGCGCCGCAACGCCGCGTGGGTCCGTGCATCACGCATGCGTCGAGCTGCACCACGCCGTCCTCATTCGGCAATCCGCCGTAGCCGACCGAGTTGTCGTTTGGATCGTCTTCGACAGGCGTGACGACGGCGAGCACGGCGTCCATGGTGTCGCCCGTGGAGCGCAGCACGTCCATTCCAGCGTCAAGGTGATGCAAGCCGTTATGCGCCGAAATAATCGTTGGGCGCTTGCCCGTTGTCGGTTCCGGCTGCCGCGTTGCCAATTCCTGTGGCTGGGCTGCTTCGCTGACGCTTGCGGGCAAAGTCGCGCCAAATACTTTGCCGGCGCCCGCGGCTACTCCTCCCGCCAGGGCTCCCACACAAAAATTCCTTCGCGTTATATTTTTCATTTCATTCCTCGCGGCAAAATTCCGGTTTCGCGCGCAGCATATTCTTTCGGCGTATTACGTTCAAGCGAAGACTTTCGCGGTAATGGGTCAGTTTGAATTTTGGCTCTTTGTGTCACGATCAAGAAAATTCAACCTGACCCACCACGCTTTCGCGTAATTTGGGGAACTTGCACAAATCGTCTTGCGTATTGACAGTTGTGCTAATCGCGTACAGAATCCGGCGCATTCGCACCTGAGCGACCATGGTTCGCCTGGAAAATCTGACCAAAGAGTACGACCTGCCGCCGGTGAAGGGGAATCCGGCGCAAGTGGTTGCCGCGGACCGCTTGAATCTCATCATTGGCGATGGGGAAATTTTCGGCTTTGTTGGCCCCAATGGCGCGGGCAAAACCACCACGCTGAAAATGATTTGCGGATTGCTGACGCCGACTTCCGGCAGCGTGGAAGTGAATGGCATCGACGTGGAGCGCCGTCCCGAAGATGCGCAGCGATTTCTCGGCTATCTCTCCGACTTTTTTTCGCTCTACGACGATCTGAAGGTTTGGGAATATCTCGACTATTTCGCGCATGCCTACAAAATGCCCGCCGCGCAGATTCCCGCGCGCGTGACGGAAGTGATTGGCTGGGTGGGGCTGGAAACGAAGCGCGACGCTTTTATTCAAGGGCTTTCGCGCGGGATGAAGCAGCGGTTGGGGATTGCGCGCGCGGTGTTGCACGATCCGCCGGTGATTGTGCTGGACGAACCTGCTTCGGGTCTGGATCCAAAGGCGCGCGTGGAGCTGAAGGAGCTGCTGAAGAATTTGAATCGCAAAGGCAAGACGATTCTCATCAGCTCGCATGTTCTTGCGGACCTTGAGGAGATTTGTACTTCCGTAGCGATACTCGAAAAGGGGCATTTGCTGCGCGCGGGAAAACTTGCGGCTGTTATGGAGGAGGGCGCGGGACCGGCGCAGCGACGGTTGCGCATTCGCGTGGCGGCTCCGGGCGATGAGTTACTGGCGTGGCTATCGGTGCGGGACGGCGTGCTGGACGCGCATCCTTCGGCGAGCGTGATTGCGGGATCGTCGAGCGTGGACTTTCATTTTGCGGGAAGCGATGCGGATCTTGCGGCGCTGGTGCGCGATTTGGTGATGAGCGGCGCTCCGGTGTGCGCCGTCGAGGGCTCGTCGGAGTCGTTCGAGCAGATTTACGCGCGGCTTTCCGGCGGGGAAGTGATGTGAGCGTTTTGCGATGAGCGTGTTCACAAATCCGGAGATTGTGCGGAATGCGCGGATACAGTTGCGGCCGAAGCGGATGATTTCGGCAGCGGCGATTTGCGCCGTCATTTCCCTAGCCATCGCTTACGCCTATGCCAAGAGCGCCGATGGTCTGGCTGGAGAAAACGGAAACGGTTTCTTGCACATCATTTTGATCATCCAGGCGGTTGTCCTCGTTATCGGCGGGGGTATCGCTTGTCTCCACGCCATCCAGCGCGAAAAAGACCAGAACACATTCGACTTCCAGCGCCTCACGAGGCTCACCCCGTTCGAGCTGACAATAGGCAAACTTTTTGGTCCGCCGCTCATGGTTTTCTTCGTGTTTCTTTGCTTTCTTCCCGCCGCCATCGTTGGCGGAATCTACGCGCGCACGCCCGCGACCATCCTTCTCGCCGCGTACGTGCTTATGATTCTCGGCGCGATTGTCTATGACGCTTTCGCGCTGACCATATCGCTCTTCCTCCGCAGCGGCGCCGTCACCTGGGCCATCCTGTTCTTCCTAGCCGTTGTTCTGGTGTCCTCGACCGGAAGCTACGACATGCCGTCAACATTCGTTTTCGGCCCAGTTAGCCCCTTTGCAGCAGTTTCGCTTGCCCAGCAAAATTCCTGGTCAATTTCGTCGGGAACGAAATTCAACGGCGCGCCATTCAACATGTTCCGCGATTCGTTTTTTGGCGTACCCGTCCATCACGCTCTTGTCCTTTTCATTCTCTATTTTACGCTTCTCGCTTGGTTC
>DATGJE010000056.1:0-4029 GCA_035295305.1 Candidatus Acidiferrales bacterium
CCGCCGCTGCAAGTCGAATGCGGGCTGATAGGCAATGAGCCCGAGATCGATCAGCCAGCATGTTTTTTTGCTTGTGCTCAAAGACTTCGCTTCCCTTTTCGCGTCGCCTCGCGGCTACGCGTTGATTGTCAGGCCCATCACGGAGTTGAATCCGTCGCCCATCGCTTCCCATACCGTGGGGTGCGCGTGAATCATGGCCATCATGTCGTCGACGGTGCCCTCTAGCTGCAACGCGGTCGTCGCCTCGGCGATAATTTCAGTCGAGAGTGAACCGATCGCATGCACGCCGAGCACCTCGTTGTACTTCTCGTCGGCCACTACCTTGATGAAGCCTTCGTGATACCCGAGAATTGATGATTTACTGTTGCCGATGAACGGAAACTTCCCTGTCTTCACTTTGTGACCGGCGTCGCGCGCCTGCTTTTCGGTCAGGCCAATCGAGCCGATCTGTGGCTCGCAGAACGTGCAATTCGGGCACCTGTTGCGGTCGAAAGGCTGCATCGTTTTCCCCGCCATGCGCCCGACGGCGATGATTCCCTCCATCGACGCAGCATGCGCAAGCTGCGGCTGGCCCGCAACGATGTCGCCAATGGCGTAAAGATGCGGCTCGGCCGTCTCCATAAACGGCGTAGTGTGAACGAACCCGCGCTCGATTTTGGCCTTCGTCTTTTCGATGCCCACATTCTCCGTCATCGGACGGCGGCCAACGGCAATGAGAACTTTTTCGGCCGCAATGGTCTGAGATTTGCCAGATTTGTCTTTGAACGTAACGCTCGCGCCGTTCGCATCTTTCTTCACCGACTGAACAGCCGCTTCGATCTCAAAGAGAATGCCCTTCTTACGGAAAGCCTTGCCAAGCTCGGCCGAAATTTCCTCGTCTTCCAGAGGTACGAGTCGCGGCAGCATTTCAAGGATCGTCACATCGCTTCCGAAGCTCTTATAAATCGAAGCGAATTCGACTCCCACCGCGCCCGCTCCCACTATGACCAGCGATTTCGGTATCGTGGGCATGTCGAGCATGCCACGATTGTCCATAATCACTTTATTGTCGATTTCGACGCCGGGCAGCGACCGCGCATCCGAGCCCGTCGCCAGCATGATGTTCGTCGCTTCAATTTCGGTCTTCTTGCCATTCTGTTCGACGGAAACGCGCCCGGGTCCGACAATGCGGCCCCAGCCTTGCATCGACTCCACTTTATTCTTCTTGAACAGAAATTCGATGCCCTTGGCGTGTTTGTTGACGATCTTCGTCTTGCGCTCGATCATCGCAGGCCAATTCACTTTTACATCTTTGACTTCGAAGCCAAATTCCGCGGCGCGCTTGAAGTTGTCGTAAATCTCCGCGTGGTGCAGCAGAACTTTCGTGGGAATGCAGCCGACGTGCAGGCACGTTCCTCCCAGAAACGGATCTTTCTCGATGCACACGGTCTTCAGGCCCCACTGTCCGGCGCGAATTGCGGCCACGTAGCCGCCCGGCCCGCTTCCAATGATGGCTAAATCGTATTTGGCCAACTCATCCTCCTGCGGGCGTCAAGCCCGCGCGCGCTATTGTGGTGAGAAGAGATGCTCGAAACCTGCGGGGCACAGCGCCGCACGATTCGACTCGCGCAAATTGTCGATTCTATCAGCCGCGTCGAACCGCCGCAACCGCGCAAACGCGCAAGACGAAAGCCTGCGCTAAAAAATACGAAGCTCTCAGGCCGGGGTTCACGTATGATGCGGAGCCGCACACAGTTCGGCGCACGAGTCTCGGCCGAAGCTCACAAGAACGGAGGATCAAAATGCAGGAGCCGGATCGGGAGTCCGCACGGTTCCAAAGCATCGAAGACCGCATCGCGTATCTCTTCGCCGGCCCGCACGGCATCCGCGATGGCTGGCGCTGGCTGATTTTCCTCGGCATTGTCGTAGCCTGCGCAGCTATATTGGTAGTCGCCGCCGTCGCCACGCACATCCTTAATCTTCCGACGCCGCAGGCGGGCGCGCAATCGTTCACCCCTTCGTTCGTTTTGGCCCAGGAGGGAATTCTCGTCGTTTCACTGTTCGTCGCCGCTCTCATCATGTCGAAAATCGAGCGCCGCCCCATGGCCCAATACGGCTTGCCCGCCGGCGAAGCCTTTGGACGCCACTTCTGGCTAGGCTCAGTCTGGGGCTTTCTCGCCGTCACCGCCATTATGGTGCCGATCGCCGCGCTCCACGGGTTCTCATTCGGGTCAGTGGCGTTATCAGGCGGCGCGCTCGCTGGTTACGCGCTGCTCTGGGCCATCGCATTTCTACTGACTGGCTTCGCTGAAGAATTTCTTTTCCGCGGCTACAGCCAATTCACACTCGCGGACGGCATGGGTTTCTGGCCCGCTGCGATTTTTCTCTCACTGCTTTTCGGCGCCGTACATTTGCAGAATCCCGGCGAAGCATGGCCGGGTGCGCTCGCCGCCGCGTATATCGGCTTCTTTTTCTGCTTCACGCTGCGGCGCACCGGAAACATTTGGTTCGCCGTAGGCTTGCACGCCGCGTGGGATTACGGCGAGACGTTCGTCTATGGCGTGCCTGACAGCGGTATGGTCGCTCCGGGACATCTCCTCAATTCATCGTTTCACGGCCCGCGTTGGCTCACCGGCGGCAAAGTCGGCCCCGAGGCCAGCGTCGCCTGCTTCGTGGTCATTTCACTCATGTTCCTCGTCTTCCATTTCGTATATCCCGCCAAGGGAAAGGTATCGGCAGCTTCATAGAATAAAGCGCAACCGTTTCAAACATAGCGTCATCTAAGAAGCGCTCACGAAACCGGCGGATGGCGTCGAATTGACACAACGAACGTTCGCCAGTACAATCGCTTGATTTAGTCGAGGGCAAATAGCTCTCTGAGGGCCCGTACTGTGGACAAGAAGCGCCTGGATTACTACAAGAAAAAGCTGCAGACACGCCGCGAAGAACTGCTCAACACGATCGCACGCACCGGACAGGAAGGCCGCGAGGCGGATGAGGATCCCACGGTGGACCTTGCCGACAAGGCCGCGAACTCCTACACCAAGGAATTCCTCTTCGGCCAGACGCACAATGACCGTGCTCTGCTGCAACTGGTCGACGACGCCATGGCTCGCATTCGTGCGGGAACTTTTGGAATGTGCACTCAATGCCAGACGGAACTTCAGCAGAAGCGCCTGGAAGCAGTGCCGTGGACTCGCTACTGCCTCGTCTGCCAAGAAAAGCAGGAACAAGGCCTGCTGTAACCGCCGCGTTTCGCTCGAATCCGAGATTCAACACGATCCCTGCTCGTTGGCGCGAAGAATAGCTTTGCGCGAACGAATCGCGAGCTAATCCGGGCTTCGTGACTTTCTTCTCCTTCCCACCACCTTCAAAATAGTATAGGTTTAAGTCGTTCCTTTCCGGTAAATATAGTTTGTGATTTTCCGCGAAACGCTCGAAGCGCTTACGTCGGTGCTGTTCCCGGCGCCATGCCTAATTTGTGACCGCGTCCTGACGAACGCCACCCTGCTGCCCATTTGCAACAGCTGTCTCGCCTCGCTTGCGCCGTTCACGGGACCCTGCTGCGCCACATGCGGGCGCCCGTTTGTGTCGGAAATTGCGACGGACGCGGCCGTGCCCTTATGTTTCGCGTGCCGACGCAGCACTTACGGTTTCGACAGCGCGCGAAGCTACGGCGAATACAACGACCAAATGTCGCGCGCCATCGGTTTGTTGAAATACGACAAATTGACGCGGCTTGGAGCCTGGTTCGCGGCCCGGCTGGAGAAAAAAGTCCGCGACGAGCCGGAATTGTTCGCGGCGGATGTCGCAGTCCCTGTTCCGCTCCATCCCGCGCGGCAGCGCGAGCGCGGATACAATCAGGCAGAGCTGATCGCTCGCCCGCTGGCCCGAAAACTGAAACTGCCGCTCGGCGCGTACCTGTTGGTGAGAACGAAACCGCGTCCGCCGCGACTGCTGCTCTCGCGACGCGAGCGTTGGCAGACGGTGCGTGGCGCTTACGAAATTCGAAAAGGCACGCGAGTTGACAATCTCCGCGTCTTGCTGATA
>DATGJE010000057.1:0-5391 GCA_035295305.1 Candidatus Acidiferrales bacterium
TCGCCAGATATGGCAGCGGACCCAACGGCCTCGTTCGCGGTGCCATCGTCGCCGGCACAGGAATTCGCCCGCCCCTCGCCATCGAAGTTCAAATCACCGGCAGCCAAGTCATCGCCTCCCGCGTCGAAAAGCAATGACAACCTTCTAAAAACCGCCTCGGTTGTACTCTTGCTTTACGCTTCTGCTTTGTAGGCCCCGTTCTCCCATTTGGAGTTTTCGACGTTGAATCATAATCGCGTGCGCCTTGCGCGCACATGTCTCGTAATCCTGAATTCTGGCGAAAACGAAATGGACATTCCGGTTCACACGCGTTGCTCGATGACGTAAACTCGCATCTACCGCCATGAATTTATCGGCGGCAGGCGAAATCGTGTCCTCAGAGAACGCTTGTACGAAAAATCGTCTCCATCTCGGATGCGGCCTCACGACCCCGGTTGGATGGATCAATATTGACGGTTCCTGGAACGCTCGGCTTGCCAAGCACCCTGTCCTGCGCCGTATTGTGCATTCGCTGCATTTAATTTCTGCCGACAAACTGAGCGTACCGTGGGATCCAGCCATCTTCATCCACGACGTGCGCCTTCCCCTGCCGTTCCCGCCCGACTCTGCGGAGGTGATTTATTCCTCGCACTTGCTCGAGCATTTGTATTTTGAGGAGGCCAAAGAGCTCGTTCGCGAATGCTTCCGCGTGCTCGCGCCTGGTGGCGTTCTGCGCATCGTTGTGCCGGATCTTCGCGCAATCATTAGGGAATATCTTGGCGACGGCCGAATCGGTGAGCCATCCCCAGAATCTGACGCTCTGCGACCTGCCGACCGCGTGAACCGTCGATTGTTGATGCGGCCACCAGCCCCTCCCAACGCAAACTGGCTGTATCGTGTCTATACGGCATGGAAGGATTTTCATCAGCACAAATGGATGTACGACGCTGATTCTCTCAAAGCGCTGTTTGAGTCAGCTGGATTCGCAACGGTTCAAGAAATGTCTCTCCACCAGAGCCGAATTGCCGATATCGAAGCTGTCGAGCAGCCCAGTCGTGTTGCGAACGGGGAAGGTATCTGCGTCGAGGGCGTTAAACCACCGGTGAATCCCACGGGATGAGGAGCCTGCAACGATCTCACGGTCATCGCCTCTTCCCCTCCACTCGTCGCTCAAATCCTGAAATTTATTCGCGGCATCCCTGTACTTGCCCAAAATAAGAAACCGCCCCACCAGGATTTCCCCGGTGGAGCGGTTCACTGTCCAGCAATCAGTTTTCCAATCTACTAGTGACTTTGTTTTACTCCGTCGCGGGCGTTACCAACTCCACTCGACGCGCCACGATTACCGGCTGATTCGTTTGCTGGTCCACCAAAATGAACCCCACTACGCGCAACTTAATCGGCTGCGTCCCCGTCAGCGCTGATAACCCGCTCAAGTTGACGAAGTTCGTGAAGTTCGTCGTCATCACCGTAACCGGCTGCGGCAGCAACACTCCGGCGAGGAAATTATCGTTCAACCGAAAACTTCCCGCGTTCCCGGACTGTATCTGCGTGCTTCCGGGAACCCAATCGCCCTGCTGCCCTTGCCGTTCAAGCACCACGCGATGCACGGTGAGCGTCTGCGAATTCCCGGTCCCGTTCAAGGCGCCGCCGATTCCCACCCGCTGCCCCGGCCCCAAAGTCGTATTGCTGAATAAAAGCGCCGTAAGCGGATTGTGGAAGTCCGCGATGTAATATTTTTCCGAACCATCCAGTGCCAGCGGATTGATTTGCCCAATGGGCGCTGTCACTGAAAGATCCGGCAGTTCGGTCCGCGTGTAGACATCAATCTGCGTCGCCGGACTCGGGCTCGCCGGATTCACGAAGGTGATCAGTCCGCCGAGGAAGAAATGATCCTGCGAAACGATTTCGACTTCATCCGCGTCGATCCCGTGCGTCACGGGATCAATCTTCCCTGAGATTTCCACGATCGAATTCGTCGTCAAATCCGCAAGCGAGCCGCCGTCATCCCATTGCGTCTGCGCGTTTGTCGTCACGTTCCACTGCCGGCTGTGAATTCCCTGCACCGTAAACGCCGACGAACTCGTGTCCACGCTAACCACTCCCGCGCGAAAATCATCGATTTCCGCTTCGGAGTCGTCCGCAGTCAGCCCGCGTACATCAAACGTTGGATTGATCGTGCCAGTCACTTGCCCGTTCGTGGTCTGAATCGTTTGCCACAAATCCAGATCAATCAGCAGCCCAACCAGATCGTTTTGATCGACCACCAGCGGCTTCGCCAACGGCACCGTCACCGAAAAGGTCGTCGGGGTCGCGTTGATCGAATTCAATGCGGGAGGCGGCTGCGTTGTATCCAGAAATCCGATGACCGGAGTCGACCCGGTAATTGTCACGCTTGTGTACGTGCCCAGCGGCACGCTGTCGAGATCGATCAAGTCATGCAATCCGTCGAGCTTCGCAAAATCCACGCTCACCGGATTCGTCAACACCGATAGCGACCCTCCCGAATTATTCACCGTCACGCCCGTAATCAACACTTGGAACGAAACCACGCTCGGCAGCGAAGCCGGTGCGTCCGTGCCAATCGAAAACACGTTGCCCATCTGAGGCGGCGGAGGCGTCGTGTTCATCGAACCCGCGCTACATCCGCTCATCACAATCAGCAAAATCCCTGCAACGAACACACCAATGCTCTTCTGGATTCGCATCCCTTTTCTCCTAATTACACCCCAGAACGAAAAACCGTTTGCTTCTGCATCTTTGCCGCTGGCCGCTGTGCCGCGTCATGTGGCATAGGCCTGTGTGCCTTGCCTTTTCGGGTGCCCCATCCTGAGCGCTGTTTGCGAAGGGTGGGGTCTTTGTCCACCGACTACTCAGCTCTCCCCGATCAAACACCTACCGACCCAAAAAGTTGCGCTCCATCCTCCAAGCCACCCAGCCTCTCCTCTGTAGCTCAGGTCCCGGCGACGCCGCACTCGCGACGCCTGACCTGGAGCCTTTCCGCGCTGCAACTCAACATCTCAGCACAGCAAGAGGCAGCCCCACCCTCCAACGCAGCATCAAAAAAAATGTACAGGCCTTTGCAACTCGATATCAACGTGCAACCAGCCGTTCCTCCAGATTTGGTTGCATCCATGCCACGGAATGCGGAAAATGATACAGGGGGGAATAAAAATGCGCAGAACGAGAACCGCTCTGTTACTTTCGCTGGCTACGCTCGCGGCCCTCGCCCTTGGTTGCGCGAACAGGGCCAACGACACGCAACTGGCCACCGCCATCAAGGCCGAAATGTTTTCTGACCCGCAAACCAAAGATTCCAGCCTACAGGTCGACGTCAAGAATGGCGTCGTCACGCTCTCTGGCACCGTCCCTAGCGACGCCGCCCGCTACGAAGCCTACAAACTCGCCACCACCACTCCCGGTGTCACGAAAGTGAATGACCAAACAGTTGTGCAAGCTCCCGCGCCGCCCACGCAAACCGCCGAAGCAACGCCTCCTGTCACCGCGCCGGCAGAATCGCCGGCTCCCGCGGCCGTCGCCGCACCAGAGCATCGCAGTTCGCGCAACGACCGCCGTGACCGCGCCGAGCGCACGCGCGAGGCGAATGCCCGTCGCCATCGCGACGCTGAGGCCCGCAACGCGGACACACGCAGCGCAGACGCGCGCGACGCCGACCACCGCGACCAGCCTCAATCTTCGGCCGACCCTCAACGAGACGCGCAGCAAGCCGCCCAGCCTCCCGTCCAGGCAGCCCCGCCTGTCGCGGCTCCTGCTCCGCCGCCTCCGCCGCAACCTCTCACTGCCACTTTCCCCCCCGGCACCACGGTTGAAGTTCAAACCGTCGATCCCGTCGACACAGCCATCAATCATGTTGGCGACGAATTCCAAGCCACCCTTGCTCAGCCGCTGACTTCCGCGGGCGTAGTTATCGTTCCTGCAGGTACGAACATCTATATGCGCCTCACTCAAGCGCAGACCTCCGGCCAATATAAAGGCCGCAGCGAATTGCAGCTACAACTCGTGCGCCTCGAATTCAACGGCCAGGAATATTCTGTTACCTCGGATCCATACACGGAAGCCGGAAAGTCGCGCGGTAAAAGAACTGCCGAGACCGTTGGCGGCGGCGCAGTGCTTGGCGCCATCATCGGCGCGGTCGCGGGAGGCGGAAAAGGCGCGGCCATTGGCGCGGGCGTCGGCGGAGCGGGCGGCGGCGTCTATCAGGGAGTATCAAAGGTTAAACCGCTGCGCATCCCGTCCGAAACGAAACTGGATTTTCGCCTCGATCAACCGCTTAACATAACCTACATGCCTCACCACCACCGCGACGCGCAGTAGCGCTGGACGTTCCTGCTCCGCGCCTCCGACACATGTGAAGAATGTTGCGCAAACCCAGTCAACGTCTGCGCATTTCTGCCAGCATTCTTCGCCGGCCTCTCCGTAACACGTAGACGCTTATGAGCGTCTCACTTTGGCACTCGGGGTGCTCCAATCATACTGAAATCCGGTTCCTGCAGCTAAATCTGCGAAAATTGACCTTTTGAGGACGTGGCCATGTAACTTCGCTCCTTGACGCTGATCACCAGCCGGGGAAAGAACATCTATGATCAGATCGCTCAGCCGTTGTTTTTGCCTTTTGGTTCTCCCTCTTTTCGTACTTACCGCCTATGCCGGCCCCGTTGGAGAAAATAGCATCCCGGCCCTTGGAAACTTTGCCGTTCTCGGCAGTTCCACAGTGACGAATACTGGCTCGACCACCATTAACGGGAATCTCGGCGTCTGTTCCACTCCTGTTGGTACTACTTGTACTGGAGCTAATGCAATCACGGGCTTTCCTCCGGGCTTGGCCAGCGGAGTCACCGACGCGGGCAATGCCACCGCGTTTCAGGCTCTCCTTAACGCCAACAGCACGTTCAATTTTCTCGCGGGTCTGTCAGGTGGAACTTTGTCCGGCACGATTGGTAACCTGACACTCAACCCGGGCATTTATGTCTTTTCGTCCACTGCTGATTTGACGGGAACCCTTACGCTCAACGGCAGCAGCGACGCTCCGTTCATTTTTCTGGTCGGGAGCTCACTCACAACGGCTAGCAGTTCGTCCATCGTGCTCACCGGCGGCGCCGAAGCTGGCGACATTTTTTGGGCTGTGGGCACGGGCGGCTCTGGCTCGGCGACTCTTGGTTCAAGCAGCACGTTTATAGGAAATCTGATCGCGCAGGCCAGCGTCACCATGGGTAACAGCGCCACAGTGTGCGGCAGCGTTACGGCACTCACGGGCGCAGTCACCATGGATACCAACACCGTCAACGGCAGCAATTGCGCCGCACTTGACGAGACCGAATCGGGCGGAGGCACTTCCCCCACTCCCGAGCCTTCCACGTTCCTTTTGCTCGCAACCGGCTTGCTGGGAGCGCC
>DATGJE010000058.1:0-6823 GCA_035295305.1 Candidatus Acidiferrales bacterium
CTCCAGCGCGCGTTTCACGGCGGATTGCCGCCGGAACTCCAGCCGGGAGTCGGCGGGAAAATAGAAGACAGCATAAAGCAAGCGAAAGAGAATGCCGCTAACCAAAAATTATCCAGCGACTCAGTGCCTCGCGAATTCCCACATCACGTCGACGAATTAATTTTTGGCAACGCTCGCCCCGCTGGCGTCGGACCCAATCCCGCACGGCAGATCGCCTGGCGCGCCGGACTCGGTGACGACGTTCCTGCCTTCACTGTCAACATGGCCTGCGCCTCCGGCCTGCGCTCCATCATGCTCGGATGGCAGCAGATTCTGCTGGGCAACGCCGAAATCGTAGTCACCGGCGGCGCCGAATCCATGTCGCGCGTCCCCTATCTGGTCGAAGCGCGTTGGGGCGTGAAAATGGGCAACCAGCCGCTCGTCGACGCCATGTATCGCGACGGATTTCTGTGCCCCATTTCGCAAATGATCATGGGCGAAACGGCCGAACTGCTCGCGCATCACTATAAAATTTCTCGTGAGGAGCAGGACGCCTTCGCGCTCGAAAGCCACCATCGCGCGGCGCGCGCGCAACGCGAATGCCGCTTCAGCCGCGAAATCATTCCCGTCGAGCGCACCGACAAAAAAGGCAACGTCATCCGCGTCGAAAAAGACGAGCACGTGCGTCCCGAGATCACGCTCGAACAAATGGCCAAGCTGCCGCCCGTCTTCAGCAAAACGGGCACCATCACCGCGGGCAACGCCAGCGGAATCACAGACGGCGCTTCGTGCGTCGTGCTCGCAAGCGAAAAAAAAGTCCGCGAACTCAACCTCAATCCGATTGCCCGAATCGTCGACGCCGCTGTTGCTGCAGTCGACCCGCGCGTGATGGGCATCGGTCCCGTTCCCGCGGTGCGAAAACTTCTGGCGCGCACCCGAACGAATCTCGACGACTACGCGGCCATCGAATTGAACGAAGCCTTCGCCGCGCAAGTTCTCGCCTGCGATCGCGATTTGCATTTTCCTCGCGAGCGCCTGAATCCCAATGGCGGCGCAATCGCTCTCGGTCATCCCATCGCCTGCACTGGCGCACGCATCATGACCACGTTGCTTCACGAAATGCGCCGCGACGAAAATTCCGCAAAAAACAAAAAAGGCCTCGCGACATTGTGCGTCTCGGGCGGCATGGGCGTCGCCGTTGAGATCGAAACTGTGTAATTCTGCTCGCACAAATTCGTGGTGCCCTCCTCCGCGATTCCTCATTACAAAACGCCGCGATAGGGGTTTGCGCGTTCGGCACCGCCGCCGAAAGCCTTCCGCACATCGCCACAATTTCAGAGTACGATTATTTCTCGCGCATTCGCGGCACTCGGAGGATTCCATGCAAACATCTTCGCCCAAAACTTCTCGCGTTGCCGTCACGGGAAACGTGGGCGCCGTGCCGCCCAAACCCGAGGAATTCAAATACATTCGCTTCCGCATCGAAGGTGAAGTCGCGCGCCTCACGCTCGAGCGCCCCGAGCACAACATGCTCAACGAACGCATGCTCTCGGAACTCGCCGTGGGCATTGATTCGCTCGAGGGACGTGGCGACGTAAAGTTAATTGTCCTCGATTCCGCCGGTCAATCGTTTTGCGGCGGCATCGAGCTCGGCGAATACACGCCGCGCCGCGCGTTCCAGGTACTCGACGCATTTCAGCGCGCGTTCACCGCCATGCTCGATACCTCGAAGCCGTTTCTCGTTGTCGTAAATGGCCCGGCATTCGGCGGCGGCGCGGAACTGGCCGCGCTGGGCGATTTGGTGGTCGCAACTCCCCGCGCGAAATTCGCGCAGCCGGAAATAAAGCTCGGCGTCTTCCCGCCGCTCGGCGCGGCCATTCTTCCGTTCATCGTCGGACCGAAGCGCGCCCTCGAATTGGTTCTCACCGGCGAAGTGATCAGCGCCGAACGCGCACTCAGCCTGGGCCTCGTGAATCGCGTGGTCACGGAGGCTAAACTCGAAGCGACCGTGAAAGAAATGTCCGAGCAAGTCACCGCGCATTCCGGCGCCGTGCTCACCATGGCGAAAAAAGCCATTCTCGGTTCGATGGGACTTTCGCTGCGCGACGGCGTGCGCCAATCAATGGCCGTGTTTCTCAATGAGCTTTCCGGCCTCGAGGATTCGAGCGAAGGTTTGCGCGCCATCGCGGAAAAGCGTTCGCCGCAGTGGAAGAATCGCTGACGGCGGTGCGGCGCTCGATGGTGTGTGCTGCCCGATTGACTCGATTGGCCGTCGGGCATAGACTCAGTTCGGAAAATTTAGCCGGCTCGCGGGAAAATCCTTCGAATCGCCCACCGGGCGGTTCTCGGGGTGAAGAGAAGGCCGTGAAAATCGGCCACGGTCCCGCCACTGTAATCGGCCGGCGCTGCTGACACGCAATCCCCACTGGCGCGTTTTGCTTTTCGCAAACCCGCCGGGAAGGGCCGCTCGAAAAAGCGGAACAGCGCCAGATTTTTCCGGGGAAAGCGCCGCGCATTTGCGGCGAAAATCCGGAGGCCGAAAGTCAGGAAACCTGCGCGAGCCGATCTGTGCTGGCACTCTTCGCGAGAAAGAGTGCGGCGACGCGCCCCATTTTTCTCGTGGGGCTTTTTTATTGTGCAAAACAATTTCGCGCCGAAAAGTTCACAGCAAGTTCTCAACAACTTTGCGAAGAATGAAAATAAACGCGCGTGAAACAAGTTAGACAAGCGATGCGGCGAAATCGACTCGGCGGAGCGTGCGGCGTGATAGCGTTGCTTTGCGTTGCCTGGACTTGCGCGGCGCAAAATAAAATTGCACTGGCCGCAACGAAACAGCAAACGCAACAGGAAGCGAAGCCGGATTCGAAGATGAACGCAAAACAAATGACGCGCGAGGTAATCGACGAAACGGGGCGTCACGTTGCCGTTCCCGTCAACGTGCAGCGCATTGTTACGCTCGCGCCGAATCTCACCGAAATTGTCTATGCGCTGGGCGCGCAGGATCGTTTGGTTGCCGTCAGCAACTACAGCGATTCTCCGCCCGAAGCGAAATCGAAGCCGCACATCGGCCTGCCCATGAATCCGAATCTCGAAGCAATCGTCGCCGCGCATCCGGATATTGTTTTGATCACGACGGAAGGAAACCGCCGCGAAACTGCCGATGAACTCGCGCGCCTGGGCATCGCCGTGTATGCGACGAATCCGTATTCGGTCGAGAGCATGCTCGAATCCATCGAGCACATCGGCGGCGTGATCGGCGCGACGGCGCAAGCAGAATCTGTAGTCGCGAATCTGCGGCAACGGCTGAATGCACTTCAATCAAAACTCGCGAGCGTACCGGTCGCGCGAGTCTTCTTTGTGGTGGGAGAAAGTCCGCTGATTTCGCTCGGCGAGCACACCTTCATCGCAGACGCATTGCGTTACGCGGGCGCGCAATCTGTGGTGCGCGCGAAACAAGATTGGCCGCAGATTAGTCTGGAAGAAGTCGTGCGGTTGAATCCGGATTATCTTGTGTTTGCGAGCAGCGATTTTGGCGGCGAGGACTCTACAGCGAAACAGCTCGCGGAGCTGCGGAGCGAAGCAGGCTGGCGCGAACTTGCGGCGGTTCGCCAGGGCCGCGTGGTGGTGGTCAGCGATGAAATTGATTTACCCGCGCCGGGATTGGTCGATGCGATTGAGAAACTCGCGCGTCAACTTCATCCGAATGTTTTCGAAGACGGGGCGCAGCACGCGAGCTTGCGACGGTTGGCAGTCTTCGTTCCCGTACGCGCGCATTTGCAAAACGCCGTTTCGCAAGATTCATGCAGGGAGGCGTTTGCATGCGCCCGCTGACGCCCCGCCGAATCGTGGCAATTTGCGCTCTCCTTGCGGGCGTGCTTTTCATCGTGGTGGTTTTCTCGCTTCAAGTTGGCGCCTATCCGATTTCGGTGAGCGATGTAGCCATGACGCTGGTGCGCGGCGCTCTGGGGCACTGGAACAGCATTCCGAGTTCGGACCGGCTGATTGTCTTTGGATTGCGGCTGCCGCGCATCGCGCTGGGAATTTTGGTTGGTGCCGCGCTTTCCGTTTCCGGAGCCTCGTTTCAGGCGCTCTTGCGGAATCCGCTCGCCGATCCGTATGTACTGGGAGTTTCGAGCGGCGCGGCTCTGGGTGCGATATTGGCGCTGGTGTGGCTCCCGCAATTTCCGTGGGCGATGCAGGGGCTGGCGTTTCTCGGAGCGCTCGCGACGATTGCGGCGGTCTATTTTCTGGGGCGTCGCAAAGGACAACTCGACAGCACCACGCTGCTTCTCGCCGGAATTATCAGCGCGTCGTTTCTCTCCGCCATCATCATGTTTTTGATGACCACGGTGAGCGGCCGCGATTTGCGCGGCATGGCGTTCTGGCTGATGGGCGATCTGGGAACAGCGCCGGCCATCGGTTTGGGATTTCTGTTCTTCGTTCTGCTGATTGGAATCGGCGCGATTTACACCACGTCGTCGGATTTGAATTTGATTTTGACCGGAGAGCAGGAAGCGCATCATCTGGGCGTGAATGTTCCGCGTGTGAAACTGGTGGTATACGTGAGCGCGTCGCTGCTTACGGGCCTGGCCGTTTCCGTCAGCGGGGCAATCGGATACGTCGGCTTGCTGATTCCTCATGTGATGCGCATGCTTTTCGGCTCGGACTATCGCGTGTTGATTCCCGCGTCGGCAATTGGCGGGGCGATTGCGGTCGCGCTCGCCGACACGCTGGCGCGCACCGTTGTTGCTCCCACGGAGCTTCCCGTCGGCGCAGTGACCGCGGCAATTGGCGCACCGGTATTTATTTATTTGTTGCGGCGGAGATTCGCATGAGCGCGCACGGAATGCCGGCTCCGAATACCGGGCGCGATGCGGCGACGGGCTGGATGCAGAATCCCGTGCACCTCGTGGTGGAGCAGGCGAGCTACGCGTATTCAACTTCGGATCGCGACGCACCGGATTTCACACTGGGGCCCGTGACATTCAGCGCGCGACAGCGCGAAATTGTGGGAATTCTCGGACAGAACGCGAGCGGAAAATCCACGCTGCTACGTTTGCTTTCCGGAGAATTCAAGCCCTTGTCGGGCCGCGTGGAACTGGACGGGAAGTCGCCGAGCCAACTGGCGTTGCGCGAGCGCGCGCAACGCATCGCGATGGTGCATCAGGAAAGCACGCTGATGTTTCCGCTGCGCGTGTGGGAATACGTTTTGCAGGGGCGCTATCCGTACGGGCGGCGATTGCGATTTGAAAACGACGGGGATTGCCTGATGGCGGAAAATGCGCTGGCGCAAGTGGGCGCGAAAGCGCTGCTCGACCGGCGAATGGACCAGCTCTCCGGCGGCGAAGGACAGCGCGTGATTTTGGCGCGCGCTCTGGCGCAACAGCCGATGCTGCTGCTGCTCGACGAGCCCACGCAGCATTTGGACATCGGCGGAAAAGTGGAATTGATGCGGCGGCTGCGAAAGTTGGCGGAAGAAAACCGTTACACGGTGGTGGTGGTGACGCACGAGTTGAATCTGGCGGCGGAATTCTTCGACTCGATTGTGCTGGTGCAGCGCGGCAAATGTTTGGCGTCGGGAAAACCCGCGGATGTTTACCGGAGGGAATTGCTCGAGCAAGCGTTTGAAACGGAGCTGGACGTGGAAATGAACGCGAACGGAAGGCCGCGCGTGATTTTGCGCGGCGGTGAGGAAACGGAAATCGCGGATGCCTCCGCGGAAACACCAAAGGAACCGCAGTAAAATTTTGTTGCAGCAGTAAAGTGCAGTCTGAAGTTCCGGCGGAAACAAGAGCTGATTTTCAGTGATTAGATTTTTTGCCGGGCCACAATCACAGCGAGACTCCGTGCACGGGAAGACGGTTTGAAGCCGTCGCCGCTGCGCGACTGTAAGGCGGAAGAAGTCGGGCACGCGCCACTGTTTCGGTGTTCGTCGAAAGACGCGACACCGCGGCGGGAAGGCCGGGCCCAGCAGAATGCCGCCAAGCCAGGAGACCGGCGGAGTTTCCATCTCGAGTGAAGACTGACCGCGAAGCGGCGTCTGAATTTCGGGACAACCTTCAAACTCCCGCGCGAGAGGGAGCCGGAGGATAAAATGAAACTTCGTGTGCGGCTGTTTTTATTTGTTTTTTGTTTTTCACTTCCCCTAATTTCGAATTCAATCCACGCACAATCGAATGCAACAATTTCCGGACGCGTGATGGATCGCAGCGGCGCAGGTGTCGCTGATGCGCAAATCGTTGTCGAGAACATTTCGAAGAATATTTCGAACAACACTTTGCACAACACAATCGCGAAGCAATTGAAAAGCGGCGCCGATGGTTCCTATTCCGTGGAACTTCCGCCGGGAAAATACAGAATTCGCATCGAGCACGCGCAAATGGCGGCGAGCGAACGGGAATTTACGCTCGCGGCGGGCGAGCATCGCACGTGGGACGCGCGATTGGAACTGGCGCCGCTGGCGTCGACCGTGGTGGTTTCGGCGCAAGCGGAGCCGGCGCCGGCAAACACACTCGCCTCGCCCGTGACGGTGCTGACGCGAAAAGACATCAACGAGCACCAGGAAATTTGGCTTGCGCCGTTGCTGACTTCGACGGCGGGTGCGAATCTCTCGCGGCTGGGGCCGCTGGGCGGAATCACGTCATTATTCTTGGATGGCGGGAATTCGAATTTCACAAAAGTGCTTGTGGATGGCACTCCAGTGAACCAGCCGGGCGGCGATATGGATTTCTCAAATCTCGATTTATCGAACGTGGACAAAATCGAAATCGTGCACGGAGCGTCGAGCGCGCTGTTTGGTTCCGACGCGATGACCGGCGTGGTGCAGATTTTCACGCATCGCGGA
>DATGJE010000059.1:0-3872 GCA_035295305.1 Candidatus Acidiferrales bacterium
TCGTCGCGAATCAGCGTGATGCCACGGTCCGCGATGTCCTGCGACGCCGCCTTGAATTTAGGTGAACCGAATACGCTGTTAATCCCGTTCAAATCCACCAAACGGTTTTTTTCAAGTCCGAGTTGCGCTTTGCCGCGCAGAATCCGCCGCACCGCCTCGTCGACTGTCGTCATCGGCAACTGACCCGATTTCACCGCTTGTTCCAACGCGTCTATGGCCGCATCGGGATCCGGTGGAATCAGCAGCACGTCAATCCCTGCGTTGATCGCGCGCACGGCGACGTTCGGTGGCGAATCAATCTCCGTCACGCCGCCCATGTCCAGCGCATCCGTCACTTCGATCCCGCGGAATCCCAGTTTCTTGCGCAGCAAATCCGTCAGCACTCGGTGCGAAAGCGTCGCGGGCACATCCGTATCTGGCTCGAGCGCGGGCACAACCAGATGTCCGGACATCACCGCGCCGACGCCGGCCGCAATTGCCGCGCGAAAGGGAACCAGCTCCACGCGATTCAGCTCCGCCAGGTCGCCCGGCACCACCGGCACCGACACGTGCGAATCCACATTCACATCACCGTGCCCTGGAAAATGCTTCGCCGTCGCCAGCGCGCCATTTTCCTGCACGCCGCGAATGAATTGCGTCACGAACTCCGCCACGCGCTGCGGGTCCTCGCCAAACGAGCGCGTGTTGATGATCGGATTATCCGGATTGTCGTTCACGTCCGAGACAGGCGCAAAAATCCAGTTCAGTCCCGCCGCGCGCGCCTCAATCGCCGTGACTTTCCCCATTGTGTACGCGTCATGCGGATCGCCCGTGGCCGCCACGGCCATTGCCGAAGGAAACGCCGTCCCATCGGCCAGCCGCATCGAAGTGCCCGTCTCGAAATCCGCCGCGACCAGCAACGGAACCTTCGCCGCTCGTTGCAATTGGTTCGCGAGCACGGCGCTCGGATACACCTGGCTCCGCTCCACGCCGGTCGGAGTCCGTTGCGCCTGCAAAATAATTCCGCCGATATGTTTTTCCTTCACCTCGCGCAATAATTCCTCATAGTCCGGGCTTTCGGTCGACGTAAACCGTCCCCAGTAATAAATCATCACCATTTGCCCGAGCTTCTCCTCGAGCGTCATTTTCTTGAGCGTTTTTTCAACCCACGCACTGTCCACAGGCGTGCGCCGCAGCTTCGACGTTTTCCCTTTTTGAGCTTTCAAGGCAGGAGTCATGAGCAGAAGAATTATAATTACCGCGATTCCGCGTTCACGCATGTTCCCGCGGATAATAATCTGGAGTTGACGCCTTCATCTCGCGGCTGTATATAGCACACGGTTCAATGCGGCACAACCAAAGCGCGCTCCGCCTGTTTCGTACTCGCATCCTCGCGACTTTGCTATTCATCATGCTCGCCGCGACGCTTTCGCCCGCGCAATCAGCCGGAGGCCGCCTCGTAAATGTGGTGCGTCAGGGCACGGCTTCAGTTCATCCTGAGGCACGAAGGACCGTGCCGAAAGCTGCTGCGAAAAGAGGGGCTTCAGCCCCTGAGGTTGGCCGAGCCACAGCGCAAAAGTCTCCGCGTTCCAATCTTTCTGTTCTCGACTCGATTGTCAACGCCGCGGTTCAAGACGACGAAATCCCCGGCGGCGTTCTTCTCGTCAGCCACCGCGGCCATGTGATTTACCGCAAAGCTTTCGGCGAACGCGCGCTCATTCCGCATCGCGAGTCCATGACCAGCACCACGATTTTCGATCTCGCGTCGCTCACCAAGCTTTTCGCGACCACGCCGTCCATCATGCGTCTCCTTGAACAGGGCAAGATTCGCCTCAACGATCCACTTTCGCACTATATGCCTGAGTTTGCCTCAAACGGCAAAGATCAAATCACGATTCGCATGCTCCTTACCCACACTTCCGGACTCGCGCCCGATCCGCCTCTTTCCGCTGCACTCGGCGGCGAAGACGCGCTCATGCAGGAAATCGACAACGAAACGTTGATGTATCCACCAGGCAATCGCTTCGTTTACAGCGACACGAATTTCATTTTGCTTGGCGAACTGGTGAAGCGCATCACTGGCAAGCGCCTTGACGAATATGCCGCGGAGAATTTTTATCGTCCGCTCGGCATGAAGCACACGCGTTTTCTTCCGCCCGCATCGTGGATTCCTAACATCGCACCCACCGAGGAAATTGATTTGCCTCCGGGCGCGAAGCCCGGCTCCGGCCTGGGCCACGTCCTTCGCGGCGTCGTGCACGACCCACGTTCACGCGCCATCGGTGGCGTTGCAGGTCACGCGGGACTTTTCTCCACTGCTGACGACCTCGCGATTTTCTGTCAGATGCTTCTCGACGGCGGCCGTATTCCCGGCACCACGCACCGGATTTTTTCCGCCGCAACAGTTCACAAAATGACCACGCCGCAAACGCCGCCGTGGAGCCCCAACATTCGCGGCCTGGGCTGGGACATCGACACGGCCTATTCCTCTCCGCGCGGCGATCTTTTCCCGCTTGGCTCCTACGGACACACCGGCTTCACCGGCACATCCGTGTGGATCGATCCCGCCAGCCAGACATTCATTATTTTTCTTACGAACAGCGTTCATCCTTATGTGCGGCCTGCCACTTCCAGGGTCCGCTCCAAAATTGCCACCGCCGTGGCGGCCGCGCTCAACATCGGCGATACCACGGGTTTCACTTCGAAAATCGAGCGCAGCATTGATGCCGAACGTCCCTACGGCCTCGACGGTATTTACCATCGCACTGACCACACTCTCGTTGGTATCGACGTCCTCGAGCAGGAACATTTCGCTCCGCTCCAGGGTAAACGCGTGGGCCTGATCACGAATGAAACCGGCATGGACAGCGCCGGAAACCGCACGATTGACGTTCTCGCGCACGCGCCCGGCGTAAGACTCGTCGCCATTTTCAGTCCCGAGCACGGCCTCGCGGGCAAAGCAGATTCAAACGTCGCGTCCAGCACCGACGCGGCCACCGGCCTGCCGGTTTACAGCCTCTACGGCGACACGCGGCGCCCCACAGACCAAATGCTGCAGGGTATCGACGCGCTCGTCTACGATGTTCAAGACGCGGGCGTGCGGTTTTATACGTTCATCACCACGATGGGTTATTCTATGGAGGCCGCGGCGCATCACCACATTTCGTTTTATGTTCTCGACCGCCCCGATCCCATCAACGGCATCACCATCGAAGGCCCTGTCCTCGATCCAGACAAGCTCGATTTCGTCGGATATTTCCCGCTGCCAACGCGCTATGCCATGACGCTCGGCGAGCTCGCGCAAATGTTCAATGCCGAAAATAAAATCGGCGTCGACCTGCATGTTATCCAAATGAAAAATTGGCACCGCGAAGATTCCTTCGAAGCAACGGGCCTCACCTGGTCCGCGCCCTCGCCGAATCTGCGTTCGCTCAACGCCGCGCTGCTCTATCCCGGCATCGAAATTCTGCAAGCCGCTGGCGTTTCTGTCGGACGCGGCACCGACACGCCCTTCGAGCTTTTCGGCGCGCCGTGGATTGATGCCCCGCAACTCGCCGCCGAACTCAATCATCGCTACGTCCCGGGAGTCCGCTTCGTGCCTACCTTTTTCACGCCGGATGCGGCCCTATATAAGGGTGAGCTTTGCCACGGAATTGCTCTCGTCATCACCGATCGTGCCTCGCTCGATTCCATGCTCATGGGCCTTGAAATCGCCTCCGCGCTCAACAAGCTTTATCCCGATCATTTTTCGTTCGACAAAATGATCACGCTGGTTGGTAATGCCGACACCATTGCAAAACTGAAATCCGGCGAGTCCCCATTGCGCATCGTCTGGGACTGGCAACCCGACCTCGACAATTTCCGCAAAATGCGCGCCAAATACCTGATCTATC
>DATGJE010000060.1:0-14954 GCA_035295305.1 Candidatus Acidiferrales bacterium
TGTTCGCGTTCATCGTGGCCGCCGCCGAGACCTGCGCCGCGATGGCGTCCGACGGCGTCTATTTCGTCGATGAAGATAATGCATGGGGCGTTTTTCTTGCCCTGTTCGAACAAATCGCGGACGCGGCTGGCACCCACTCCGACGAACATTTCAACGAAATCAGAACCGGAGATCGAAAAGAACGGGACATTCGCTTCACCAGCGATAGCGCGCGCGAGCAAAGTCTTTCCCGTTCCCGGAGGTCCGACGAGCAGCACGCCCTTGGGAATGCGGCCGCCGAGACGCTGGAATTTCTGTGGGTCTTTCAAGAAGTCGATGATTTCCTGCAACTCTTCTTTGGCTTCTTCGATGCCTGCCACGTCTTTGAATGTGGCTTTCTTCTGCTGCGCGGTCAGCAGGCGCGCGCGCGATTTGCCAAAACTCAGGGCTTTATTTCCGCCGGACTGCATTTGCCGCATCATGATGAGGAAAACAACGAGAAGCAGGAGGAAGGGAACGCCATCGATCAGGAAACTGACCCAGTCATTGTTCCGGACTTCCTTGATATTGACGTCGACATTTTTCGCCTGGAGTTCCTTAGTCAGATCGCTGAGAGTTTCCTTAGGGATGGTGACATGGAATTTTGTCTTTGGCTCGCGGAATTCGCCATCGACTTCGGCGCTGACTGGAGAAAGCATAATCGTAACTTCGCTGACGTTGCCCTTCTCCACCTGGGCCTGGAACTCGGTATAGCTCGGCGTTTGATCGCGGGCCGTCTGGCCTCCGGTCGAGGCCATTCGCCAGAGCAGGACGGCGAGAAGGATCATTGCCATCCAGAATAAAATTGTTTTGACTGTTGAGTTCACCGTCTTACCTCACCCTCTGGAGCCCCATGGCCTTCCAGATTACGATGGCTTTGAACGCTTGGGCTTATGCCCTCTAGCCCGCTTGGCCCCCGCTTGCCGAACCTCGGTTTCACTTCCCACATAAGGCAGGTTGCGGTAGAGGCCGTCGCGGCCAGCCAGCCCATATCCCACCCAATATTTAGATGCAGAATCAAACCCAACGTATGTAGCCCGCAGGCCCACTTTGCGGTCGCGGGGCTTGTCAAACAGCACCGCCAAATTCAGCGAACGGGGCCGGCACTCTTCGATGCGCTTCCACAAGAAATCCTGCGGCACCCCGGTGTGCAGGATGGCATCTACGAGCAAGACGTCGCGTCCTTCCAGCGTGGGAGGAGTCGAGAAGAAAACCTCGGGCCTGCTAAAACCTCCAAGGTCCACCTGGCGCAACTCCGACCTCACAAAATGGCAAACGACGGGCTGCGAAATCTCGCGTACCAAATCCGCTGCGAACAAAAAAGAATTCTCGAGGATCGCAACCACGTGCAGAGTGCGATCGTTGTAATCCCTGGAGATCGTCCGGCCCATCTGGGCCACCCGCGCTGCCAACTGTTTGCGGGAGTAAGCGACCTTCACGCCTGCCTCAGCGGACCGTCCACGACAATCCACAGACCGGTTCGCGTGGCGTCAGTTGTCGAGAATTCGTCTGCCACTGGCATCCGATCCGCCCAAGCGACCCGACCAGCACTCGTCAGCACAGGCCACAGGGCTCTTTCGGTAAAACCCACCCGGCCACGAACAAACATACGCGCCAGCTTGCGCGTTTGCCGCCGGCCGGATGGTCGATACGCATCGCCTGGACTCCAATTTCGAAACACCAGCGGCGTCGCCAGTCGATCCGCGTCCAGAACGACACCCTCATGCCTAGTGTCGCGCTGCGCCGCGGGCCAGTCAATCATTTTCAAGCGGAAGGAGCGCCCAAGTTCCGGGATGGAAATAGCGGTCGAACCGCTTTCTGGCAGTGTCACCTCATATTGATAGGAAGCATTCGCACGGGAGTTTTTTTTGTCTGACGTGAGCCTGGTTGTCCGGTCCGACTGGTAGAAAATCAATCTACCGAATTCGCGTTCGACGGTGACTCCGCCGGGAAGCTGCAATTTCCGTCCGCTTGAGCCGTGTTGTGCCAGCAAAATTACTTGTTCGACGTGGTGGCGCGCGAGCTGGCCTTCGGTCTGAGCCGCGGTCGCGTACAAGCGGCGCACGAGGCGTTGCGTCAATGCATGGCAGGGATTAGATTGCGCGCCTTTTTGGTGTTGATGGGGCAAATCTGGGACGGGAAGAAGCAACTCATTCACGTTTACGGAAAATCCTTTTGTGGTGCGTGAGACGAGCTGTCGGTAGCGTTCTTCGACGAGCGCGGACCAGAAATCTTCATCGTAGCGGGCAAGCGACGCCAAATCGCACAGGCGATCCGTGATCGATGGAGAAAAGTTCTTTTCGAGCTCTGGCAACAATCGGTGGCGCACGCGCGCGCGAAGGCGCTGTGTATCGCGATTAGTGGTATCTTCACGCCATTCCTGATTGCGCTCGGCAAGGAAGGAACGAAGATCGTCGCGGCGCATTTCGATAAGCGGGCGGATGATTTTGCCACGGACTGGATGGATGGAAGAGAGGCCGGCAAGTCCTGTACCACGAATCACGCGCGCAAGGACTGTTTCGGCTTGGTCGTCAGCCGTGTGCGCCGTGGCAACATAGTCCGCGACGCTCCGCGAAGTAATCGTATCGAAAAACTCGTAGCGCAGGCGGCGCGCGGCGTCCTCCAAGTTCCAACCACGCCGCTTCGCAATTGTCGCCACGTCGGCAGTTTCAGTAAAGTATTCCATGCCCCGGGCGGCCGCGAGCGACTTCACGAAGGTTTCGTCGGCATCGGAATCTGGTGCGCGGAGCTGATGGTTGAAATGCAGCACGCAGAGCGTGATACCCAGTTCGCTGCGGAACTCCTCAAAGAGGCACAAAAGCGCGACTGAATCAGCGCCTCCGGAGACGGCCAAACCGAGCCTGTCTCCTGAGCGCAACATTCGGTAGTGCTCGATGGTACTTAAGATGGTTCGTTTAATCGGAATTTTCATACAGCGGGATGCAAACTGCTCCTATGAATATCTTAGCAGGGGGAGGAAGGCGCGTACAGGCGAGTGTCTAGCGGTCGGACATCTGCTGCGCAAGCAAATCACGGCTATAAGCGATGCGGCGATCGAGCGCCACGGCAACGAAATAGGCGCAGCCCGCGCGTTCACGTTCAGCCCACGAAGTTATACGCGGCGCGAGTTGGCGCGCGGCCGAACGCAGAACGCCCATCATCCAATAATAGACTCCGACAACTTTCAGATCCGTTCGGTCATCGCCCTTCTGCGGGCACAGGCGGACAAGCTGTACGAGCCGTCCAAATTGGTCGCTGTTCACTTCCTGCCCTTCGATTCCCACGACTTCCCGGACCTGCTCGGAAAGCTCCGACTTGCGGTACGCGGCAATGATCGAACGAGAATAGGAGATGAAGAATTGCAGGAACGCTGCAACGGAAATTACGCAAATAAGCGCGGCAATCATGAGTGTTGATGCGCCGCCATTCGCGGTAAGGCCACGCGAGCCGTCTCGAGCCGCGCGTCCTCAGAAATCTTCGTGAAAGTGTAAGCCCAAGCCAGCGGGAGGAACGTGCCCGCCAGAGGAGGTACCCATTTCAAGAAGCTTGGTTCGAGAGAGGGAAAAAGGTTGCGGAGCGCATAACAGGCCGCGTCGGAGCTAAAGAAGATACCCAGCGCCAGCACAAGCTGAATCAGCCGCGTTCTCGTTTCCCGCAACTTCACGACGGCGCCCCAAAGCAGATAGGTGAGCACCACACCAACGAAGTAGAGGTTTTGGCTCATCTCGACGACGAAACGGCTCGTCAGGTGATGGCTTGGCATCCGCCGAACAATCAAATAGGAAAGCAAGGCGGTGCCAGACAGGAGAAGAACCGATGCCCATCGAACGTACTTGCCGACGCTCATCTGCCGAAAGACCTGGTGATAAAAACTCATAATGACAAAGAAGAGCGAAATCGTCAGGAGGGCGTCGGTGTAGTAGTAAACGTATGCGTATACGGGAGAAGAAACTCCGAACTTAAGGAGAGCAAAGTCTTGCCCAATTGTAACGCCTACCGCACCTAACATGTAGATATTCAATGAGAAATAGCGGAGGAAATTCTCTGAAAGGCAGAGGCAAACTACAACGTACACCTCGGCTAGTAAGCTGAGTAGCACAACAACGTAATCCAACGGACCAAGCATAAGATTTTCTCTTTAGGCCTGGCCCGGGATAGTAGCAGCTTCCCGTTTGGGAAGCGAGCTTTAACGCCCGTCGGGCATCACTGGCACAGGATTACCCGTGCTCGCTGCCAAGGTGTCGGGCATTACCGGTACCGGATTGCCTGTGCTCGCAACCTGTTGACCTGAAAATTGATTAGCCGTCAAGTTGCGCAGCCCAACTGCACTCGCCAGTACCAATAGCACCAACACCACCAACATCAGGAACTTATTCATAGGACCCCCCAAGGTTTAGAAACGGGGGGATTCTATGTGGTTTGGTGCCGTCAAGGGGGAAAAGTTTAGGCGTTGTGCCTAAACAGTACACCCCTCTCTATCCCTGGGTTTAGCCAGAGCCTCGATTCAATTATCGAGGGTAGAGTAGCGGTTGCCTTGAAACGTGTAAATGGTACCTTCGTACCCTCCAGAATAGACCGCTGGGCACGCGAGTTCCCTAATGCAGAGGCCACGACGATGCGGCGATTGGCGTCTCAGTGTAGAATGGCGTCCGATCATGGGCCACTCGATGTCCGCCGTGCCGTTCGAACCTGTCGAAACTGCTGCGCCGCGAGTCACGCTGCGAAACGCATTTGCGCACCCTTATGATTCGGCCATCGCCGCGGCGCGCACGTGCTATTCGCCGCGAATCATCGCCGCAGAAGAAGTCACAGAGAAGCAACGCGTAAATATCGGGGCAGCCACTTTTTATAGCGGACATCACACCGTTTATCAGCACGCGCATTTCGAATTTGGCCTGGAAAATGTGAGCCGGCAATTTGTTTGGTCGTTTCTGCACGCGCATCCCTTTTATAATTCTGAGCAACAGAGCCAGCGCTACGTGCGTCTCGATCGCGCGCACGCGTATGTGCCGCCTGAAGGCGAGCGTTTCAGCGCGGCCGACCGCACCCTTTACGAGCATGCCGTTGCGCGGGCGTGGGCGCATTACCGCGAACTGGCGGGAATATTGGAACCCGAGGCCAGCAAGATTCTGAGCGATATTTGGCATATCGGCCTGATGTCGCACCCGCGGAGGATTGAAAAGATCAAGGGCGCCGCGGGGAAGCGCGCGATTGAGATTGCGCGGTACGTTTTGCCAGTTGCGGCATTCACGACGATGGTGCACACGCTTTCGGGCATCGTGCTGCATCGGCTATGGCGGATGCAGGCGGCTTGCGACACACCGTCCGAGTCGCGGGCCGTCCTGCAGGCGATGGTCGAACGTGTTCATGAAAGTGACCCGCAGTTCTTCGATCGCTTTCAGACCGCGCCGATGGAGGATTTGCCGGAGTGGTGCGCTGCGAGGGATGCCGCCCAGGGCGAATCATTCGCGGCGGAATTCGATTCGCAGCTTTTCGGGCAAACTTCGAAGCTTGTGGATTATTCGCCGCGCGCGATGCAGGGTGTTGCCTCCGCCTATCGCGCTGTAATGGGTTTGACGGAGAAGGATTGTCCCGACGCGGAAGCGCTCGATCGGCTGCTGAATCCCGCGCGCAATCCCTATCGCCATGAAACGCTGAACATCGGAGTGCACGCGCCGATGATGCGCGCGCTGCAACACGCGAATTTCACGTTTGCCAAGAAAATCAGCCACACCGCGGATAGCCAGGATCAGCGCCATCGCATGATTCCCGGCTCGCGGCCCATCCTCACGCTGGCCGATACGCGCGCCCCGGATTACATCACGCCCGCGCTGATCCGCGACAATTCCCGCGCGCGCGAAGTTTACGAAGCCGCCATGGCCGAAGCGTGGAACGCGAAAAATGAATTGCTCGACCGCGGCGTGCCCGCTGAAATCGCGCTGTATCTTTTGCCCAATGCCCAGTCAATCCGGCTGATCGAATCAGGCTCGCTGCTACACCTGCTGCACAAATGGACGATGCGCACGTGCTTCAACGCGCAGGAAGAAATCTATCAGTCCTCGATGGAAGAAGTAGCCCAGGTTCGAGCCGTATTTCCCGAGCTTGCGCGCTATATCGGGCCGCCCTGCTATCTTCGCGCCGGCATTACCACCCCCATTTGCACCGAAGGCTCCCATTTCTGCGGAGTCAAGGTCTGGCAGGATTTTCCCAACATCCAGCGGCGAATATGACGCGTCACGGAAGCCTGGCGTACTACCTGGCCGCGTGGGTTTGCGGCTGTTTGTTTATGAGCTCATTCGTCTGGACGCGGGCTGTGATCGTGCGTTCGCCCGATGTAGCTGATTTGGGCGCGGCGTTCAGTTTTCTCATTTTTAACTTTTACGGGCTGATGCTTGGCGCACCCACAGCGCTGTTAGCTGGGTTTTTGTTGCGACGTGTCGCTGGCCTCGCACGGTATCAGCGATCTTGGCAGTGGATGCTTCTGGGTTCGGCGTTGAGCACCGCACTAATCGCAGCGTTTTGGTTTCTGGACGGAATAAATATGACGGGTCGCCCGATGGCGTCGCGTGTGGTCAGTTTTTTCGGGAGCGGCCCGTGGATCGTTGTGAATTCCGGCTGGTGGCTTGCGATTCCCGCAGGGGCGGCAACAGCGTGGGTGTTGTTTCGCGTTCAGCGCGCATTCGCGTTACGCCCCGACGGTGCGGAAGACGTGAATGTGTAACTGACGATGGTCCGATACATCGCGTTTCTGCGGCGGATAGCCCGCCAGAACGTGGCCGCTGCACAGTTACAGTTGCATCCGGCGTCGATGGATGACTTCGCGGCGGGGTTGTTTTACAATGCCGCCAGCGTTTGACATTCCACTGCGTTCTGCCGCGCGGGCAGGCACGCGGCAGAAACGTGAATCTCAACAGGGTAGAAGACATCCAAAGGGGAATGAATTTGTTCAGAATTGTCTCCGCAGACTGGGTGGAGAAGCACCTCGACTCGCCGGATTTTCTGGTGCTCGACCCGCGCTCAGCCGTGCGCTACATGGCAGGGCATCCGAAAAACGCCGTGAACCTCTCGGTAGCCAAGCTGCGCGATTCACAGGGGAATTTGCTGCCAAACGATATTTTGGCGCAACGAGTCGGCAAGGCCGGCCTCGATGCGAAACGCGCGCCTGTGATTTACGACAATGCGGATGGCCGCAATGCCGCCTTCCTTGCATGGATTTTGACCTATCTGGGGCGCGATGACGTGCATGTGATGGAAAGTTTTTGGGAGCAGTGGATCGGCGACGGGCATGAGGCGTTTTACCGCCCTGTACGCCCAGAGCCGCGCGAATTTGTGGCCAAGCCGAGAGGCGAGCTACGAACGAGTTTGCAGGAAATGCAAAAAGCCGGGGGAGCGAAGCGAATTGACTTGCGTGGCGCGGATGAATTTTCCGGCAAGCCTGACTTGGACGAGCACCCTGGGCACATTCCGGGCGCGGTGAATTTGCCATGTCAGGAAATGGGCGCAGCGGGACGGCTGTTGAAGCCGAACGATCAACTCGAAAAATTATTCTTGTCGCAAGGGATTTCCGCAAACGACCGGGCGATTGCGTATTGCCGTACAGGAGTTCGCGCGGCGCTGGGATTCCTTGCGTTGACGCAACTGGGATACAACGTATCGCTCTACGATGGGTCGTACGCCGAGTGGGCTCGCAGTGGCTTGCCAGTTGAGAGTACATTCGAGGAAAACCAAAAGGGAGAACGCGCTCATGTCTGAAAAGAAATTATTTCCCGTAACGGTGGTAGGGAGCTGGCCGCGGCCGGCGTATTTGATTCAAGCGCTGCGCAAACGGCAAGCGGGCGGCTCGGAGCAGGAATTCCAAGAAGTGGCGGATCGCGCGGTAATTGAATGCCTGGACGCGCAAGAACAGGCGGGCGTAGACATCCCGACGGACGGCGAGCAGCGGCGCGACAATTTTTATTCGTTCGTGGTGGAGAAGCTCGGCGGCATGCGACTCATGAAAGTATCGGAGCTGATGGACTTCATGAAAGATCGCGCGCGTTACGAGGAAGTGCTGCGCGCGCTGGACGTTCCTGCGTTCGCGATCAAGAGCCCGATCGTGGTCGAGCGGCTGACCGAGAAAAACGGCCTGGCGCAGGATGAAGTGGATTTCGCGAAAAAGCACACATCGCGGCCACTGAAAGTGCCGCTGCCGGGCCCGTACATGCTGACGCGTTCGAGCTGGTTCGAGGGGCTATCGAATAGGGTTTATCCTCAGCCGGAAGACCTGGCGAGAGATGTGGTGCGCATTCTGCGCAAGGAAGTCCGGGCCCTCAAGGCGAAGGGCGTGGAGTTTATTCAGTTCGACGAGCCGATTCTGAGCCAGATCGTTTACGGAGCCGAGAGCACGGAGACATTCATGTGCGCCGCGCTGCCGAATCGTCGCGATCCCACGGATGAGTTGGAGCTCGCGGTGCGCCTGATGAACGAAACGGTGGATGGAATCGAGGGCGTGCGATTCGGCGTTCACGTTTGCCGGGGCAATTGGAGCCGCCGCGAGGAAGTGCTGCTGAAGGGCAATTACGGGCCGATGCTGCCCTATCTAATGGACATGAATATTCACCAACTCGTGCTGGAGTTTGCGACACCACGCGCGGGCGAACTGGAAGTCTTCAAGGAATACAAAAACGAAAAGGAAATCGGGCTGGGCGTGGTCAATCCGCGGACGGATGAAATCGAGCCGCCGGCTCAGATTGTGGCGCGCGTGAAAGAACTGGCGAAGTTTTACGACCCTGAGAAAATATTCCTGAATCCGGATTGCGGGTTCGGAACGTTCGCCGAACGCAACGTGAACACCGCGGAGATTGCCACGAAGAAGATGGCGACAATCGTTGAGGCGGCGAAGCAGCTTCGCAAGGAATTCCAGGGCAAGGCAGCGGCGCTTTAGGCGTGACGAGTGACGAGGAAAACTGAAACCAAGCAATAACTGAGAAGGAGAGAAAAATGGCGGATACGAAAATGTCGGAAGAAAAACTGAATGGGCTACGTCCCGAGAAGCTGAATGAAATCCTCTGCTCGATGAAACAGCCGGAAGTGTTGAAAGGCATTAGCGGGCCGTGGAAGTCGCGGGTGGTGTGGCAGGACGGATTTCGCGCGAAGGCGTACATGCGCACGCACGCGTCGGAGATGGACGAACCGGGCGGGCTGGACGCGACGGACCTGGCGGCGAGCGCGCACGAGCAGCTTCTGTCGGCGATTGGCGCGTGCATGACGGTGGGATTCGTGCTAAACGCGACCAAGCGTGGCGTAAAAATTCATGACCTGGAGATCGCGCTTGAGGGGAACTTCGACAATATCCTGAAGTGGGCGGGGCTGGACGACGCGGGGAATCCAGGATATCGCGGGATCAAGGCCAAGGCGTTTGTGCGCGCGGACGCGGACGAGAAGACGCTGCGGGAGATTTGGAAATTGGCGGTGGATGGGTCGCCAGTGACGCAGACGGTGGTGCGAGGGACGCCGGTGACGACGGAATTCGAGGTGGTGTAGCAAACAGAAGACCCTGTTCGTGGAGCGAAAATTTCAGGAGCGAAAAAGATGAAAACAGCAGCGGGATTCCTGGTAGTGGCGGTGGGGTTGCTATCGTTCGCCGGTACAGCACCGGCCCAACAGAAGAAGGCTGCCGGGCCGCTGACGATCGCGTCGGTGATGAACACGCAGCTCGGAATTGTGGAACACGAATTCGTGTCGGCGGCCGAGGCGATGCCGGACGATAAGTACTCGTTCGCACCAACAAACGGAGATTTCAAGGGCGTGCGGACGTTTGCGCAAGAAGTGAAGCATGTAGCGACGGTGAACTTTGCGTTTTACAGCGCGATCCTCGGCCAGGCTCCGCCGCCGGGCGTAAGCGCCAATGAGCAGATGAACGGGCCCGACGATATCCAGACCAAAGAGCAGATCGTGAAATATTTGAAGGATTCGTTCGCGCTGGGACACAAGGCGTTTGCGACGATCACGGCCCGAAATGCGGTGACACCGCTGCCGAAACCACCGATCCCGTTCCTAAACACAAGGTTAGCGCTGGCCAGTTTCGGCTGTACACATGCGTTCGACCACTATGGGCAAATGGTGGAATACTTGCGGATGAATGGAGTTGTTCCGCCCGCGAGCAAAGGCCAGCCGCCCGCGAATCCCTCATCGCGGTGAGGCTGAATGAACCGGTTTCGTTCGTGATTCCGCGGTGATTCGCGGAACACGTATCGCAACCAAACTTCAGATGGTCTGATTCTGCGCAGAAACGCAAACCGTCGATCAAACTGCGCGGAGCTTTAAAATGGTACCTCCGCGCGCGCTTTTTCCTGCGACGACACACACAGACATTGATCCGCATGGAGATTTTTGATCCGCATGCGTGTTCCCAAAGGAATAGAATAAATGCTGTCGCAAGAGGAGCGAGCCATGTCTGAAGTGAAAACCGAATTTGTTACGTTGAAAGTGGTTGACGGGACAACTATGCGCGCGTTTACTGCGCAGCCGGAGCGAGGCAGCAAGCTGCCCGGGATGCTCGTGTTCCAGGAAGCGTTTGGCGTGAACGAGCACATCCGCGACGTGACGCAGCGATTCGCGAAAGAAGGTTATTTTGCGATTGCACCGGAATTATTCCACCGCACCGCGCCTCCAGGATTTGAAGGCAACTACGCGGATTTTAAGTCTGTGATGCCGCACGTGGCGGCGTTGAACGATGTGGAGTTGGAGGTGGATATTCAGACGGCGCATGATGCGCTGCTGCGGCACAGCGCGGTCGATCCCCACCGCATCGCGTGTATCGGATTTTGCATGGGCGGGCGCGTGTCTTTTCTGGCGGATTTGATTTTGCCGCTGCGCGCGGGGATTTCGTTTTATGGCGGCGGAATCGCTCCGAGCGAGCGCAAGCCGGGGTTGACCGACCGGACGGGCCAAATGCACGCACCGATTCTTATGTTCTGGGGCGGCCTCGATAAGCATATCGGGCCAGAGCAGCGGCAGGCCGTCAACGGCGCGCTACGCGATGCGCACAAGACGTTTGCGAGCATGGAATTTGCGGACGCGGATCACGCATTTTTCTGCGACGCGCGGGCGAGTTACAACAAGGCGGCAGCAGAGCAGGCGTGGACTTTATCGCTGGCTTTCTTGAAAAGCAATTTGCAACCGCGTTAGGGAGAAGTCTTGTGGAATACCTTGCGCCGAATGTCGGGCCAGAATTCTTTCGTCTCGTTGGACACGCCGTCCCACATAATCAGCATTCCCCACGTGCCTAAGTTTCGCGAGAGCGTGCGATCTTCCGGCGCATGGTAAATATTGGAAATTCCCGTGGCAGCCGCGTTGCCCACAATTTCTGAAAAATTGAATCGCGAGTGCCCTGAATCCGTGCGCGCCACGAATAACCGGTTGAGCGAATAGTACGCGCGATGGGAGAAGCCGCCCGTTTTCATCTCGTAGTAGCGTGGATCTTCATGCAGGATGCTTGAAAAAATGGCCGTGGTCATGTACGTCCCGATTCCGTTGTCGGCGAAAGACGCTCCGTAGCGTTTTCCGTAAGCGCCCCAGCCTTGTCCCCACGATTTTGGGGAATCGTTCGCCTGGTCGAGAGCGGCGAGAAAGCCGATGAACGGGTAGGTGAAGTAGTCGGTCACTCCGGCGGTGGCGAGCCTGAACTTCTGACCGCTTGAAATAGGCGGAAGCGCGAGGGTGCTTTCAACTGTCCCGTAGTTGGGCATCACTTCGAATATGCGGTCGTTTACGGTTCCGGTTTCCTTCTCCAGATCGCTCTTCTTCTTTTTTTTCTCCTGATCGCCGGTAGCAGTCTGCGTTTTGGGAGTTTGTTGAGCGGATTGAGGGGACGAAGGCGGTTGCTGCTGTTGCGCCCTCGTTGAGGGAGCCAGCAACAGAGGCGCGATCAGAATCAGAAACAGCGTTTGGATTAATTTGTCGTGTCGATCGCTCATTCGTGAGTTCGAGTGAACGCCCATTGTCGCAATTCCCGGTCGAAAATCGAGGCGATATTGACGCGCAGTTTCCAACAGATGTTAAGAGCAACTGAACCTACTTTAGGGTTCCAACGCATTCGAGCACTCTTTCTGATCGACCGATTTCGCGGGCCATCGCTCAAGCTTGGTAAACGATTTTGCCGGCGACGATGGTCGCTACGGGGCCGCCGCGGAAATCGCGGTTGTCGAAAGGCGTATTGCGGGAGCGGCTGGGGGACTCAGCCGCGCGATAGGTCCAGGCGCGATCGGTGGAAAAGATTGTAATGTCGGCGCCGCTGCCTTCGGCGAGTTTGCGCTCCGTTTTTTGGCTGAGGCCGAGGACGCGTGCGGCGCCCGTGGTAAATAATTCCACCATGCGCATGAGCGAAATGCGATTGGTGTGAACGAGCTGTTCGAGGGCCAGAGCAATTGCGGTTTCAAATCCGGTGATGCCGAAGGGTGCACGGTCGAATTCCACGTCTTTGCTGGCAGGATGATGCGGGGCGTGGTCGGTGGCGATGGCATCGACGGTGCCGTCGGCAAGTCCTTCGAGGAGGGCGTCGCGATCGTCGCGCGAAGCGAGCGGCGGGTTCATTTTGAAGCGCGAGTCGTATTGGACGTCTTCATCGATGAGAGTGAAATGATGCGGCGTGACTTCACATGTGACAGCGAGGCCACGGCGTTTGGCTTCGCGCACGTGTTCGAGCGAGCCGCGTGTCGAGAGATGCGCGATGTGCAGTCGCGCGCCGGTAAGTGCGGCGATTTCGATGTCGCGTCCCGCGCAAATCGATTCGGCGGCGGCGGGCATGCCTTTCAGGCCGAGACGAATCGAACGCGGGCCTTCGCGCATCACGCCACCGGCGGCCAAGGAAGAATCCTCGCAGTGGTCAATTACCGTCAAGTCTAGCGGGCCGCAATAATCCATCACTTGGCGCAGAAGGCGCGCGGTGGCGACGGGTTTGCCGTCATCGCTGACGGCGACGGCTCCGGCTTGCTGCATCGCGGAGATGTCGGCGAGTTGCTCACCTTTACTTTCCTTTGACGCCGCGCCAATGGGCCAAACACGCACAGGCGAAACGGCGGCGGCGCGTTCCATGATGGAGCGCGTTACGGAAGCATTGTCGTTAACGGGCTGCGTGTTGGGCATAGGGCAAATCGCGGTGAACCCTCCGCGTGCTGCGGATTGTGCGCCGGATTCGATTGTCTCGGAAACCTCCTGGCCAGGCTCGCGCAAGTGGCAATGGAGGTCGATGAAACCGGGCGCGACGATGCAATTCGTAGCGTCGAGGACCAAAGCATCGGCGGCGGAAATTCCGGCGGCGAGCTTCGCGATGCGGCCTTTGTCGATCAGGACGTCGAGGCGAGCGTCCGTGTTCGAGGTAGGATCGAGAACGCGGCCGTTTTTAATGAGCAGCATGCGGGGAATCCTTTGTTTGTTCTTGCGGCTCGGCGGAGCCAGCAATCAGTTCGAAAAGAATGGCCATGCGGATGGCGAGGCCGTTGGTTACCTGTTCGAGAATGCAAGACTGTAGGCTGTCGGCGACAGCGGGATCGATTTCGAGGCCGCGAATCATTGGACCGGGATGCAAAACGATGGCGTTGGGATTCGCGAGACGCAGGCGCCCGGGCGTGAGTTGGTAGCGGAGAATATATTCGTCCGCCGAAAGTGAAGGCTCGTGGAGGCGCTCCTGCTGGATGCGGAGAGCCATGATGACGTCCGCGCCTTCGACGGCTTCTTCGAGACGCGGAACACGGTGAACGCCGGGCGCAAGGGAATCAAGTTCGCGCGGGAGCCACATGGCGGGGCCGCACAGCGTGATGCGGGCACCGAATTTCGAAAGAAGGTGAATATTGGACCGCGCGACGCGGCTGTGCAGGATGTCTCCGATGATGGTGATCTTGCAATTGCCCAGCGCGCCAGCGCGATCGCGGATGGTGAGCGCGTCGAGCAGCGCCTGGGTGGGATGCTCGTGCGTGCCGTCGCCGGCATTGATGACGGGGACGTCGACGCGATGCGAAATGAATTCCGCGGCGCCAGAGGAACTGTGGCGAATCACGATGGCGTCGGGCTTCATGGCCTCAAGCGTGAGGACCGTGTCACTGAGCGACTCACCCTTCTTCAGGCTGGACGATTCGGCTTGCAGGTTCATCTGGTCGGCGCCGAGGCGAGACGCGGCGGTGGCGAAACTGATCTTCGTCCGCGTGGAGTTCTCAAAGAAAGTGAGCGCGACGGTCTTGCCGCGCAGCGTCGCGAGTTTCTTTAAAGGATAGCGCTGGAATTCCTGGAAAGGCTTCGCCTGATCGAGAAGGAAGGTTATCTGCTCGCGGGTTAGAGGCTCAATGGCCAGCAAATGGCGGAAGCGATGCGACACAGTCTCCCTCGGATGTGAATTCGCTGCGTCTCAATCCACACGGTCCATAACCATAACGCGTTCTTCTTTGTCGATCTCGTTTAGGCGAACTTCGATAATTTCGGCGTCCGTTGTTTCGACCGCGCGGCCGATGAAACTGGCTTCAACAGGCAGTTCGCGATGGCCGCGGTCAATCAGCACGCAAAGCCTGATGCGCCGCGGGCGGCCTAAATCGAAGAGGCCGTTCATGGCAGCGCGCACTGTGCGGCCGGTATAGAGCACGTCGTCGACGAGCAGCAGATCGCGATCGTCGACAGGAAACGGGATTTCGCTCGACTGCACCACGGGCTGCGGGGCGACTGTGGAAAGATCGTCCCGGTAAAGCGTGATGTCCAGCGTGCCCACGGGAATTTCGGCTTTGGAAGAGGCGCGAATGGATTTCGCGAGGCGTTCGGCGAGCGGAATGCCACGGCGCCGAACGCCGATAAGCGCCAAGTCCTTCGCCCCACCGGTGTTTTCGACGATTTCATGCGCCAAACGTTCGAGCGTGCGGCGAATTTCATCCGCAGACATGAGTTGGCGCTTCTCGACGATGCGCATAGGGCGC
>DATGJE010000061.1:0-16442 GCA_035295305.1 Candidatus Acidiferrales bacterium
TGCATCGCGGCGAATAAAATCCCAGGCATACGCGCGTGCATGTGCCACGATTCCTATTCGGCGCATCAGGGAGTCGAACACGACAACATGAACGTGCTGGTGCTGGGCGCGCGCGTGATTGGCCCAATGCTGGCGCAGGAATTGGTGACGAACTTCCTTGGAGCGCACTACTGGGGCCACGAAAAAGGCCAGGAGCGCCTCGAACGCAGGGTGGAAAAAATCAAGGCAATCGAGATGAAGTACAGTTTGCCGGCGAAAGCCGGGAAGGGGTAGACGAAATGGCGACGCAAACAGTAGGAAACGCAAACGCGGCGAAAACGGCGAATCCACTAAAAGAACTCACGAAGTTCGGGCAGGCAGTGTGGCTCGACTATATCCGGCGGAATTTGCTGACCAGCGGCGAACTTCAGCGCCTGATTAACGAAGATGACCTGCGTGGAATGACGTCCAATCCCACGATTTTCGAAAAGGCCATCACCGGCAGCACGGATTATGCTGATTTTCTGAAGTCGCTTGCATCCAGGCCGGATCTCGACGCCAAGGCGCGTTACGAATTGCTGGCCATTCGCGATATTCAGGACGCGGCGGACATCTTGCGCCCCGTTTATGACAAAACAAAGCGGGCCGATGGCTATGTCAGCCTGGAAGTGTCTCCGACGCTCGGGCGCGACACGAAGGGAACAATCGAAGAAGCTCGGCGGCTGTGGAAAATGGTCGCGCGCGAAAACGTGATGATCAAAGTTCCCGGCACGTCTGAAGGTTTGCCCGCCATTCAGCAATTGCTCAGTGAAGGCCTCAACATCAATATCACTCTGCTCTTCTCGCAGGAGACGTACGAAAAAGTCGCGCTCTCGTATATCGCAGCGCTCGAGACCTATGCCAAAAATGGCGGCGATTTGAGCAAAATGGGCAGCGTCGCGAGTTTCTTTGTGAGCCGCATTGATACGCTGGTGGATAAAAAGTTGGACGAGCGGCTGAAAATGGAAACGAACGCGGACAAGCGCGCGTTGCTCCAGAGTTTGCTGGGCAAAGTGGCCATTGCAAATGCCAAGATGGCATACGAGCGTTACCAGCATATTTTCCAGGGGCCGCGCTGGGCCGCCCTTGCGGCAAAGGGCGCGCACACGCAGCGAGTTCTTTGGGCCAGTACAAGCACCAAGAATCCGAACTATCGCGACGTGATGTACGTCGAGGAGTTGATAGGCAAAGACACGGTGAACACGATCCCTCCCGCTACGCTGGACGAGTTTCGCGATCACGGCAAAGTCCGCGCGAGTCTTGTCGAAAATGTCGATGCGGCGCGCGCCACGATGCAAAACCTTTCGAAGGCCGGCATTTCGATGAAGGAAGTCACGGATCAACTGGTCGATGACGGCGTGAAATTGTTCGCGGATGCGTTTGGGAAACTGCTGGCCGCCGTCGAGCAAACCATGAACGCCTCGCCGAAGTCGAAAATGGCGATGCAAACGTATAGTTTGCCTGAGGGTCTCGGCCAAGCCGTAAAGCAAACAATTGACGAGTGGACCAACAGCGGGAAAATCCGCAGGCTCTGGGCGCATGATGCCACGCTCTGGACGGGCACCGACGAAGCGAAATGGCTCGGATGGCTCGGCGTAACGGAAGATCAAATCGCGCACGCGAATCAGTTGACCGACGTCGCAAAAGACGTGCAAGCAGGGGGATTTACGCACGCAGTGCTGCTGGGCATGGGTGGCTCGAGTTTGTGCCCGGAAGTGCTGAGCAAGACGTTTGGCAAGACCCCCGGTTTTCCCGAGCTGCACGTACTCGACTCCACCGATCCGGCGCAGATTAAGGCCGTCGAATCCCAAATCGACATAAAGAAGACGCTTTTCATCGTGTCGAGCAAATCGGGAACTACGCTCGAGCCGAATATTTTTAAGCAGTATTTCTTCGAGCGCGCGAAGCAAGCCTCGGGCGCGGAACGAGCCGGAAAGCAATTCATCGCCATCACCGACCCAGGATCAAAATTACAGACCGTCGCGGAAGGCGATAAGTTCCGGCACATTTTTTACGGCGTCCCGAGCATCGGCGGACGCTACTCAGCGCTTTCGGATTTTGGCCTTGTACCGGGCGCGGTGATGGGAGTCGACGTCAAGAAGTTTCTCGACCGCACGGAAGAAATGGTGCAGGCGTGCGCGTCTTCGGTGCCGGCAAATGAAAATCCAGGCGCGGTGCTGGGCACGATTCTCGGCGTGCTGGCGAAGAATGGCCGCGACAAAGTGACATTGATCACGTCGCCCGGAATTCGCGACTTGGGTGCGTGGCTTGAACAATTGCTCGCGGAGTCCACGGGGAAACAGGGCAAAGGACTGATTCCTGTGGACCGCGAGGAAATCGGAGCGCCGGAAGTTTATGGCAATGATCGCGTCTTCACCTACGTGCGGCTGGACGCGGCGCCCGATGCGCAGCAGGACGCGAAAGTGGCCGCACTCGAAAAAGCCGGCCAGCCCGTCGTGCGAATCTCGCTGCGCGATGCTTACGATTTGGGCCAGTCATTTTTCCGCTGGGAGATTGCCACCGCGGTTGCCGGAGCGATCATCGGAATTAACGCCTTCAATCAGCCGGACGTCGAGGCCAGTAAAATCGCGACAAAGAATTTGACCGAACAGTATGAAAAAACGGGCTCGTTGCCGCCGGAGCAGCCTTTCTTCGAGGAAAAGGGCATCAAGCTCTTTACCGACGATAAAAATGCCGCAGCGTTGAATCAAATTGTCGGGAGCGCCAAGTCTCTCGTCGCATATTTGCGCGCGCACCTCGGGCGACTCAAGGCCGGCGATTATTTTGCGACGCTGGCGTTCATTCCGATGAACGACGAGCACGAAAAAACGTTGCAAGCGATGCGTCATGCCGTGCGTGACAAAAAACGTGTAGCTACGTGTCTCGGATTCGGGCCGCGCTTCCTCCACTCGACAGGGCAAGCGTACAAAGGCGGCCCCAACACCGGCGTATTTCTGCAAATCACGTGTGACGATGCCGCGGATCTTTCTGTGCCGGGGCAGAAGTATACCTTCGGGATTGTGAAAGCAGCGCAGGCTCGCGGCGATTTTGCCGTGTTGGCGGAGCGCAACCGACGAGCGTTGCGGATTCACTTAGGCTCGGACGTGCGAGCGGGGCTAGCGGCAATCGATGCCGCTGTGCGTCAAGGGCTCGCCTGAAAAACTTGCGCCAAGAAGTGTTTTGACGAATTGTGAAGGCAAACTGCGGTTCAAGGAGCGATTTGATGCAAATTGGGATGGTGGGCCTGGGGCGAATGGGCGCGAACATGGTGCGGCGGCTGATGCGCGGCGGTCATCAGTGCGTTGCGTTCGATATGAATCAGGACAACGTGAAGCAGCTCGCGGGCGAAGGCGCAACGGGCGCAACCTCACTCGATGATTTTGTGAAAAAGCTGAATGCGCCTCGCGCGATTTGGATGATGGTGCCCGCTGGTGTCGTGGATGAAACGGTACACGCACTGAGCTCGCGGCTCCAGCGCGGCGATATTCTGATCGATGGAGGGAATTCGTATTACATCGACGACATTCGGCGCGCGAAGGAGCTTGAGACAAAAGCTGTGCGCTACGTTGACGTGGGGACCAGCGGCGGCGTCTGGGGACTCGAACGCGGCTACTGCATGATGATCGGCGGCCCGGACGATGTGGTGAAACATCTCGATCCGATTTTCAAGACGTTGGCGCCCGGCCGCGGAAATCTATCGCGTACGCCCGGCCGCGAAAAATCCACTGGGACTTCCGAAGAGGGGTACCTCCACTGCGGCCCCTCGGGCGGCGGCCATTTTGTGAAGATGGTGCATAACGGAATCGAATACGGCCTGATGGCGGCGTATGCCGAAGGCCTGAACATTCTGAAGCACGCGAATGTGGGCAAGAAAACGGCGGCGGCCGATGCGGAGACGACGCCCCTGCGTAATCCGGAGCACTATCAATACGATTTCAATCTCGCGGACGTTGCAGAAGTGTGGCGCCGCGGCAGCGTGATTGCCTCGTGGCTGCTCGACTTGACGGCCATTGCTCTTTTCGAGCAGCCGGACCTGGCGAAATTCTCAGGCCGCGTTTCGGATTCAGGCGAGGGACGCTGGACCATTCAAGCGGCCATCGACGAAGCGTCGCCCGCGCCCGTTTTGAGCGCGGCGCTCTATGAGCGCTTTAGCTCTCGCGGAGAAGATGAGTTCGCCGCCAAACTGCTTTCGGCGATGCGCTACCAATTCGGCGGTCACGTGGAACGCGCCGCTGGGAAATAACTGTTGTAATTAATATCATTTCGAAAAAACAAAATCGAGGATTCTGAAGCATGTATAACGGTAAAGAAACAGCGGTGATTGCGCCGCGTGGCAGGGGAACCGGTGGGGAAGCAGGCCGTCCGGCCGGTCCATGCGTGATGGTGATCTTCGGTATCGGTGGCGATCTCACGAAGAGAAAGCTTTTCCCGGCGCTGTACAACTTGGCGAAAGACGATTTGTTGCCGAAGGAGTTCGCTATCGTGGGAGTCGGGCGCGGTGAATCGTCGACGCCCGAATTTCAAAAAAAGATCGCGCAGGAAATTCGTGAGTTTGCAACAAGCGATATCGAGCCGGCGCTGGTCGATTGGCTGACCGAGCGCCTCTATTACCACGTCGGGAATTTCCAGGATCCCACTGCGTACAAATCGCTGGCGGCGCTGCTGGCCAATGTGGACAAGGACCATTCGACCGGCGGGAATTATTTTTATTATCTTGCTACAGCCCCGGAATTCTTTGGCGAAATCACGCGGCAGCTTGGCGCGGCGGGTTTAACGCAGCAGACGGAGAATCGTTGGCGGCGCGTGATTTATGAAAAGCCATTCGGTGATGGACTTTCGTCGGCGCATGCTTTGAATTGCGAAATCGAGGAAGTGCTCCAGGAAAATCAGATTTACCGCATCGATCATTATCTCGGCAAAGAAACGGTGCAAAATATTTTGGCGTTCCGGTTCGGCAATGGAATTTTTGAACCCGTCTGGAATCGCCGCTACATCGACCACGTGCAGATCACAGTGGCGGAAACGATGGGCGTGGAGAACCGCGGCGGCTACTACGACCATTCCGGTGCCCTTCGCGATATGGTGCCGAATCACATTTTTCAGCTCATCAGCCTGGTAACCATGGAGCCTCCCGTCTCTTTCGACGCGGATGCGGTCCGCGACGAGCAGACGAAAGTGCTCCGCGCAATGCAACCTCTCACCGAGCAGGATGTCCTGATGCGCACGGTGCGCGGGCAATACGGAGAAGGAACGGACGGAAATGTGCGGCTCCCGGCCTATCGTTCGGAACCGCGCGTGAGTCCCGTTTCCTCGACGGAAACTTTTGTTGCCTTGAAACTTCTGATGGATAACTGGCGCTGGGCCGGCGTGCCTTTTTATCTGCGAACCGGAAAGAGATTGAAGATTCGCTCCAGCGAAATCGTGATCCAGTTTAAGAGCGTGCCTTTCATGCTGTTCCGGAAAACGGCCGTCGAGCGGCTCGCGCCCAATCAATTCATCGTTCACATCCAACCGCAGGAGGGAATCTCCCTGCAATTCGGAGCGAAAATTCCAGGGCCGATCGTGAAACTCGGTACCGTGAATATGGATTTCCGCTATGCGGATTATTTTGGTTCGAAACCCAGCACTGGTTATGAGCGGCTCCTGTACGAATGCATGATTGGCGATGCCACGTTGTTTCAACGCGCCGACATGGTCGAAGCCAGCTGGAGCGTCGTGCAGCCGATCCTCGACGTGTGGCAAGCGCTGCCTCCGCGCAATTTCCCGAATTATCCCGCCGGCTCGTGGGGGCCTTGGGAGGCAAATGACCTGCTCGAACGCGACGGCCGCCAGTGGCGGGAGCCCGGACAGTGATTCTTGCCGGGGACGTCGGCGGAACCAATACGCGGCTGGCGTTTTTTGAGCAGCGCGCTGGAAAACTCCAAAATATTTTCGAGCGTATTTATCCCAGCCACGACTACGCGAGCTTGGAAGACATTGTCGCGGAATTTTTGTCATCGCAGAAATTCCGTCCTGACGCAGTGGCCATTGGAATCGCCGGGCCGGTGCGCGACGGCGTAGCCCGCGCGACGAATCTGCCCTGGGTGGTGGATGCCAGGCTTGTGGCGACGCGAATCGGACTTCCCTCCATCACGTTGCTCAATGATCTTGAGGCAAACGCTTACGGCATTGCCACGCTTGGGCCAGGCGATTTTGCCGTGCTGCAACCCGGCGCGTCGGGCGCCACTGGAAATTGCGCGGTGATTTCGCCGGGCACGGGTTTGGGAGAGGCGGCGCTTCACTGGTGTGGCGATCATTACGTGCCGCTCGCGAGCGAAGGGGGACATTCGAGTTTCGCCCCGCGCGACGATCTCCAGGATGAATTGATGAAGCATTTGCGCGCGCAATTCGGCCATGTAAGCTGGGAAAGGCTCGTCTGCGGTCCGGGCTTGGTCAATATCTACGAATTTCTGCGCGATACGGGACGTGGCGAAGAGCCTGCCTGGCTGGCCACGGAAATAAAAAAGGGCGATCCCGCGCCAGTGATTTCCCGGATCGCGCTGGCCGGGAAGTCCGCACTTTGCGAGAAGGCTCTTGATCTTTTCATTGCGTTGCTCGGATCGGAAGCGGGGAACATGGCGTTGAAGGTGCTGGCCACGGGCGGTGTTTATATAGGAGGAGGAATCGCGCCGAAAATTCTGCCGAAGCTTCAGGCGCCGGCGTTTCTCGCAGCCTTCTCGGATAAAGGCCGGATGAAAGAGATGCTCGAGTCGATGCCCGTCCGCGTGATTCTAAATGACGGAACCGCATTGCGCGGTGCCGCACTTCGCGCAATGATGCAGCAATCGGAGAAGCAACCCGCCTAGTTCTGCGCTCCCAGCGCCGCGTGCACCGTGACTTCGCTATCCTTCAAAACAGTCAAGTCGCGTCCCCAGGACTTTGTCTTCCCTGATTGAATTTGAATCTTGTGCGGACCAGCGGCAACGTGAAGCAGCGAAGGCGTGTTGCCTACAAATTGCCCGTCCAGATAAATGTCGGCTCCCGCGGGATCGGAAGAAATATTGACGGAACCAAACCCGTCGGCCTGATCCGCGGTCTTCGGAGACATGCCCGCCTCCGGATAAAAGCGTTTCAGCACGTTGATCAGGTCCTGCGCGCTCAGCGCGAAATTCAATCCTTGAATCTCCTGTCCCGCGCGATTGCGCACCCCTTTCAGCGTGTTGATGCCGACCACGTTTCCGCGATCGTCCAGAAGTGGCCCGCCGCTGTTCCCTGGATTGATCGCCGCGTCGGTTTGAATCCACGTACCGCTTCCCAGTTCACGCTCGCGGCCAATGGCGCTCACCACGCCTCTCGTGACCGTGTCGCGCAGGCCTCCGTCGGGATTACCGATGGCGATAACGCTTTCCCCCTTTTGTACTGCGGCGATGCCCCTCAAGGTCAAATGGGGAAATTCTGATCCCTCCACTTTCACGAGGGCGATATCCTTGTCCGGGTCGGCGTACACGACATGCGCCGAAAGGCGCTGGTTGCGAGATGTGATCGCGGTCAGAATCGATTCGTCTGCGATCACGTGTTTGTTCGTCGCAATCAGTCCCGTGCTTGTGATGAAAAACCCCGTTCCCCACCCGTTTATACCTTCAACGCGCACAATTGCCGGATTCGTCGCTTCAACGACCCGCTCGGCGGGTAACGGACCGCTCGTCGCAATCGTTTCGTTCATGGCGCTCGCAATTTCTGGCCTGCCGGTGAAGACCTTGGCCAGCGGCTCCAGAATCACTTCGAAGTGGTCCGTCTTGATCAACCAGTAGTTTCCCTCCGAGCGGCCGTTAAATGAATGCCAAGCGAAAGGGCCCTCGGTCAGCGTGATTTGCTGGCTGGCATAGCCATCCATGGAAATTCGCACAACGATCGGATGTTCCAAGCGCGAGCCGAATACAGTGTGCGTCTTGTGAAAATAGCCGCCGGGGTATTGCGCGGTGTATGGCGTTTTGCCGGTGATCAAGCCATTAATCTCAACAGTTGCGCCGCTCGGCGTGCTGTTGATCGAGAGCGTCGCGGCGCGCACAGAGAAGTTCAGCAGACATAGCCCACCGAAAGCGGCGGCAACGACCAGTTTTGAAACGTGCATGCAAGCCTCCCAAGAGGGAACTATGCAGAGGATGACAGTTTACTTATGAGTAGTCAATTGAAGCACAGCGCCAGCCAACAACCGTGACGCAAGCCATCTGACGTCTCTAGCAAACCTCCTGCCCGCAATCTTGCGCTTCGCAGTTGTTTCAAGCATGGCTTACACTGGCGTGCTCATGAAAATCCTCCATCTCGACACGCGCCCGGATTGGCGCGGCGGCCAACTGCAAATCCTTTTGACGCTGCGCGGGCTTCGTGAACGCGGTCACGACGCGCAGTTGATGGCCCGCCGGGACTCGCCTCTAGCTCGTCGCGCGGCAGCCGAAGGCTTTTCCGTTCATCTCTTTCCGCCGCGATTCCTCCGATTGCAAGCGGCGCTGTGCTTGCGCGAAATCCTTGACCAGCAGAGTTTTGACATTTTGCACGCGCACGATCCGCACGGACTGACCGCCGCATGGTTGACTCGCGCCCATCGCCGCAGTCGGCTCGTTGTCGCGAGACGCGTCGCTTACCCGTTGAGCCGCGCGCCGTTTAGCCTCGTGCGATACCACGCCGCATGCCGCATCATCGCCGTTTCTCAATTTGTTGCGGACAGCGTCATCGCCTCCGGCATAAATTCTTCGCGCGTTGCCGTGGTTTATGACGGAGTGGAAATTCCTACAGCCACAACCATGGAAATGCGCCGCACGGCGCGCGCAAGATGGAACATCACAGACCAGGATCTGTTGCTAGGTTGCGTCGGATATTTGCTTCCCGAAAAAGGACAAGAGACTCTTCTGCGCGCTTTGCCCCAAATCCGCGTGCAGTTTCCAAGTTGCCGCATTATCCTTGCAGGTGACGGCCCATGCCGCGCGAAATTGCAATCCCTTGCGCGAGAATTAGGGATCGTCGATGCGGTAATCTTCGCAGGCTTCGTGGAAGATGTCGAAGGCGTCTATCGAGCCCTTGATCTGTTCGTGTTCCCGTCTTTGGCGGAGCCTTTGGGTTCCTCGCTCCTCACGGCCATGGCCCACGGATTGCCGGTGATTGCCGTCGCCAGCGGCGGAGTGCCAGAGATAATCGAAGACGGAAGAAACGGAATCCTTGTTGATTCCCCCGACGCCCTTAAATTCGCGGCCTCCGTTTGTCAAATGCTCGGAAATCCTGATGGAGTAGCCCGCATGGCAAAAGCAGCGCGGGAGACTGTTGAGCGCCGTTTCTCTGCGCAATTACTGGCGGAAAACACTCTACAGCAATATCAAGCAGTCCTCTCAACACACGAAAAGTCCTGACAACGCTGAATTGCTCTCGCGTATCCACTCTAAAGGCGCATCTGAATTTGCGCTCTCGCTTCAATTCAACGTTTCGATACAACCATCTTGATTCCGTCCCGTGGCCGCAATGTGATTGACGGCCACAGCTCAATCGTCTGCTCCGGCACGAGCGTAAGGCGAAAGCGCGATGCTATGGCGGCGAGCAGCAGCGTCGCCTCCATCATCGCAAATGACGCCCCGATGCACACCCTCGGCCCTCCGCCAAACGGAAAGTAAGCGAATCTCGGAAGCGTTTTCTGTAGTGAATCCATCCATCGCTCAGGACGAAATTGCTCCGGCTCGTCGAAATAGCGCGCATCGCGGTGCACCACCCACTGGCTCATGTAGATCGTTGTGTTCCGCGGGACTTCGTAACCACCAATCGCACAATCTTCGATTGCTTGGCGGCCCATCGCCCACGCGGGTGGATAGAGCCGCAACGATTCTCGAACGATTGCTTCTGTAAATCGCAGCTTTGGCAAGTCTTCATACATCGGCACGCGGCCAGGTATAACTGCTCCCAATTCCGCGAGCAGCTCGGATTCTGCGCGCGGATTTTGCGCCAGCAGATAAAAGGTCCACGCAAGAGTGGTGGCTGTCGTTTCATGCCCTGCGAGCAGGAGCGTCATTACCTCATCGCGTAGCTGCTTGCTGTCCATTCCGGCGCCGCTGTCATCGCGCGCCGAAAGCAGCATCGAAAGCAAATCTTCCGCGTCCGCATGGCCGTTACGTCGCTGATCGATAATGCGATACAGAACTTCGTCGAGGCGGTTCACGGCGTTACGTGAACGTATATTCCCCAGCGTAGGCCAGGTTGACGGCAGCAGGAATCCTGTCTTCACCCGTGCATCAAACTGCCGAATTGCCGCCGTTAGGGATTCTCCGATAATACGAATTGTGTCCGCCTCGAGATCCGCGCCGAAGAGCGTCCGGGCTGCAATCTTCAACGTCAGTTGCATCATCTCTGCGCGAATCTCGCGCGTTTCGCCATCCCTCCATGTATCGAGCATTTGTTCCGCATAGCCGGTCATCACCCGTGCGTACGCCATCACGCGCTCGCGATGAAATGCAGGTTGCGCGAGCTTCCTTTGCCGCCGCCAGAATTCACCTTCGCTCGTCAACAGGCCATTGCCGAGAACACGACTGCCTTCGCGCAAGTCCGCGCTCTTGATGAACTTCGCGCTTTGCGTGATCAGGATTTCTTCAATCAGGCTGGGCCGGTTAAAAAAATAAACGGGAAACTTCAAGAATCGAAAACGCGCCGTATCGCCGTACTTGCGCTGCGTGCTTATGATGAAGTCGAGCGGCTGATGCGTGAAATGATATAGCGGGCGAAAAAGTGCAATGCCCTTAGGCCCGGGCGGGAGCGCATTGTTCGGCATTGAGATTATTTTGATGTCGCAAGTGGCGAAGCAGAATCTTAGTTGATCACGACTTCCTGAGTTCTTGCTCTATTTCAGATACGTCGCGAGCCAATCCAGAAATTCGTGATACCACAGCTTGCTATTCTGAGGTTTCAGCACCCAGTGCCCTTCGTTGGGGAACATGATAAGTTTCGACGGCACGCCCTGTCTCTGCAGCGCCGTAAAAAGTTCCAAGTCCTGCGTGTAAGGAACGCGAAAATCGAGTTCGCCGTCAATCACCAGCATTGGCGTGTGGAATTTCCCGAGCGCCGCCGCGTAAGTTGACGGCGACCACTTCGCGTAGCTCGACGGATTCGTCCACGGCATACCCTTCAAATCATGCTCGACGAACCATAGCTCCTCAGTCGCTCCATACATGCTCGCCAAATCGTATGGCCCCGCGTGGCTGATCAAACATCGAAAGCGCCCCGTATGCGTCGCGATCCAATCCGTCATGTACCCGCCGTACGACCCGCCCGCCTCGGCGAGCCGCATGCTGTCGATAAATGGAAAATGTGCAATCGCATAATCGACGCCATCCATCAAGTCCACGTACGGCTTGCCGCCCCAATCGTCTCGAATTTCATCCGTGAATATCTGCCCGTAGCCCGTCGAGCCTCGCGGATTAATCATCACCACCACGTATCCCGGCGCGGCCATCACTTCCGGATTCCAGCGATAGCCCCAATCGTCGTCCCACGCGCCCTGGGGTCCGCCATGAACGAGCAGCAGCATCGGATACTTTTTCGCGGCATCGAAATGCGGCGGCTTGACCAACAGGCCCTCGACTTTCGTGTTGTTCGCTCCGGCGAACCAGAATGGCTCCGCGGCAGGCAGTTCGAGCGGAGCAAGAAGCGCGGCGTTTTGATGCGTGATTTGTCGAACGTCCGTCCCGTCCGAATTAGCTGAAAAAATCTCCGCGGGATACGCCAGGCTCGAACGCGAAAAAACCAACCGCTTGCCATCCGCGCTCAGAGAAAATTCTGAGTTGAAGCCCTCGGCGATGATCTTCTTTGGCGTGCTGCGAGCGACGGATTCGGAATACACTGGCATCCCGGCGTTTTCTGAAACTGGGCTTTCACGAAGAGGTGTGGTGGAAAAGATCGGCATTTCAGCCTTGTCTTCTGCCTGAAAATAAATCGTGCGGCTGTCCGGCAACCACTGGTAGGACTCGACATTACGGTCGAAATGTTTCGTGACGCTAGTGTGTTCGCCGCTCTTGCGATCATAAAGCATTAGCTCCCACTGATCGCTTTCGTAACCCGCCGTCATTTGCGAACGGTAGGCGATCCATTTTCCATCCGGCGAATACGCAGGACCCCAATCGTCGCCTTTATTGGTCGTGATGCGCTTGGCCTCCGATTCACCGGAAACGGGAACCGTGAATAGGTCGCCGTTCGTGCTGAGCGCCTCATCTTTGTCGGTATTGGCAGTGAAGCAAAGCTCCGCGCTGTCGGGAGAAAACGCAATAGCTTCAGGCGCGCCTAGATTGAACGGAGGAACGTCAAAATCCGCGCCGGGCGTAAGGTCGCGGGGCGTTCCTTTTGTTACTGCTGTGACAAAAAGATGGCTGCGTTTCCCATCCGCCCAGTCGGTCCAGTGGCGGTAGAGCAGGCGCGTCGCGATATGCGCCTTGACTGGATTTTTCGCCGCTGCTTCGTCGCGAGCCTTGTTGCAAGCGTCGTCCCGGCAACCCGGATAAACGCGCGAAGTGAAAGCCATCGATTTGCCGTCGGGCGACCATATCTCGTTGTCGACGTCGGTCGAAAGAAAAGTGACACGTGAAGCTTCGCCGCCGAATACAGACATCACGTAAATCTGTGTCGCCCCGTCGCGAGCCGACAGAAACGCGATTTGCTTCCCGTCAGGCGACCAGCGCGGTCGCGAATCGCTTCCGCTACGTGTCAACTGCCGTTCTTCGCCCCCGTTCGCCGGCACGATCCAGATGTCGCTAATCGAGTGGTTCGCCTGCATATCAGGCGTCGCAACCACATACGCTACCCATTTGCCATCCGGAGAAACTTGCGGATCGCTCAAGCGATGCATGGCAATCAAGTCGTCAAACTGGATTGCGCGTTTCTGCGTTTGCGCGGAAATTGACGCACACAAGAGCGAGCCAGAAAACACGATCCAGATCACGCGCTTCGCGAAACGCATTGAACGGCCTCCTCCGAATTTGTCGCTGTGCTCATCGTCGCAAAATGATGTCACAGCCGTGATGCCAAGCGCAACGCATGCGCGGATAAATGTCGCACCTCATCGAATCAACTCATTCCTTCAGTTGGTGTATGATTCGCTTTCGCCTTAAGGAACTTCCTTGCAAAGTGCGCTCATCGTTAACCGGTTGCATTTCGCATTCACTGTAACGTTTCATTATATTTTCCCGCAAATCACGATGGGCCTCGCTCTGCTCATCGTCGTCTTGGAAACGATGGCTTTACGGACCCACGACGAACATTACAACCGCGCTGCGCGTTTCTGGGCCAAAATTTTCGGTATTAACTTCGCGGTCGGCGTCGTCACCGGCATCCCCATGGAATTTCAGTTCGGAACGAACTGGTCGGCGTTTTCGCAGGCTGCCGGCGGCGTAATTGGACAGACGCTGGCCATGGAAGGCGTGTTTTCTTTCTTCCTCGAATCGAGCTTCTTGGGGCTTTTCCTGTTTGGAGAAAAGCGTCTCGGACGCGTCGGCCACTGGTTTTCCGCGGTCATGGTTTTTGCGGGCTCGTGGCTTTCCGGATACTTCATCGTCGCCACGGACGCATGGATGCAACACCCGGTCGCATATTCTCTCGGTCCGAACGGCACATTCGGATTGCAGAGCTTCTGGGGCTTGCTCCTGAATCCGTGGACGCTGTGGCAGTACCCGCACACCATGATCGGCGCGCTGCAAACCGGCTGCTTCGTGATGGCGGCGATTGGCGCATTTTATATTCTCGCGGAACGCCACGTCGACTATGGCCGGACGTTCTTGCGCGTTGGCGTGATCGTTGGCGTGCTTGCCGCGATTCTGCAACTTTATCCCACGGGCGACGCGCAGGGCGCGATGATTGCCCGCTACCAGCCTGTAACACTGGCCGCCATGGAGGGATTATTTCACAGCGAGAAAGGCGCGCCTCTTGCCATCCTCGGTCAGCCCGACATCGCGAAAGAGCGTCTCGATAATCCACTGGTCATTCCGCGCGGGCTGAGTTTTTTGACCTATCGCGCCTGGACTGCGGAGGTGAAAGGCCTCGACCAGTTTCCGCGCGACACGTGGCCGGATCAAATTGAGCTGGTTTATTTCAGTTATCACATCATGGTGGGACTCGGCACAATATTCATCGCGATATTTGTGATCGCCGCTTTTCTGCTGTGGCGCGGCGCGCTTTACCGCAGCCGCGTGATGCTGTGGATCATCATGCTCGCTCTACCCTTTCCGTTTATCGCCAACACAGCGGGATGGATCACCGCTGAAGCCGGCCGCCAACCCTGGCTGATTTACGGGATGCTGCGCACGTCGGCCGGCGCATCGCCGCTCGTTTCCGCGGGCAGCGCGTGGTTCACGCTCATCGGTTTCATGGGTTTGTACACTGTGCTGGGAATTTTATATTTATTTTTGGTGTATCGCGAGATTGAGCGCGGTCCAGAAGTGGAAGCCGCTGCAGCTGTCCGGGCGAGGTAAGGGAAAAATGGGCGCCGTCTGGTTCTGCTTAACAGCGTTGATGCTGACGGTCTACGTTGTCCTCGACGGCTTCGATCTCGGCGCGGGAATTGTCCATCTGCTTGTCGCGCGCAACGAAGCCGAGCGCAGGCTCGTCTCCCGCACCGTCGGGCCAGTGTGGGACGCCAACGAAGTCTGGTTGCTCGCCGCGGGCGGCACACTTTATTTCGCATTCCCGGCTCTGTACGCCGCCAGCTTCAGCGGCTTTTATCTGCCACTAATGATCGTTTTATGGCTCCTTATCCTGCGCGGTGTTTCGCTTGAATTTCGCAGCCACGTCACCGTCCCCATGTGGGAGTCCTTCTGGGACGGTCTCTTCTTCCTCGCGAGTTTGCTTTTGGCTGTGTTTTACGGCGCTGCGCTCGGAAATGTTGTCCGCGGCGTTCCCCTCAACGCGCATGGGCAATTCTTTGAGGCGCTTTGGACGAATTTTCGCCCTCACGGCGAAACCGGCATTCTCGATTGGTACACGATTCTTGCCGGGATCACTGCGCTTGTGGCGCTTACGCTTCATGGTGCGCTGTGGGTCGTCCTAAAAACCGAAGGCGCTCTTCAGGAACGCACACGCAAACTGGCTGCCGCACTTTGGTGGGCCGTTGCGCTTTTCACGATTCTGATCACTTGGTCGAGCTTTTCGTTGCAGCCGCAGCTCCATGCCAGCTACGCCGCGCGCCCGTGGGGATACATTTTCCCCGCAATTGCGGTCGCAGCCTTGGTTGCTACGATCATATTTCTGAAAAACGAAAGCTCCGCATTTTATTCGTCCTGTGTTTATCTTGTCGGGATGCTCGCAAGCGTCGCCTTCGGACTCTACCCGGACGTTCTCCCCGCCAGCACCAACCCCGCTCTGTCGCTGACCGTCGAAAACGCAAAAGCCGCAGATTACGGCCTGAAGGTCGGCCTTGTCTGGTGGACTATCGGCATCATTCTTGCCACGATTTACTTTGTGATGGTCTACCGCCGATTCGCGGGGAAAGTCAGCGCATCATCAGACGAACACAGCTACTAGGAGCCCGCAGAAAATTACACCGAATCAATCCTTGCGCATCCCCATAATCAGAAAAGCCGCTCCAATCGTCAGAATCGGTATGCTGAACCACAATGGAAAGTGAATGACCTTGCGTGTCTCGAACAGAACCTTCATCCCACCTACTTGCTGGGAATGCTGTTCGACGCGATAACTGAATTGCGGGTGCACGAGCGCCGCAACGCCAATCAGGATCAATACCACGCCCACGGCTATCGGCAATCGCTTGCGCATCATTAATTCCTGCCTCGCATCACTTTCCCACGCGCTTTGAAGCGTTCCAGCCTTCCGCGGGCAGCAATCCGGTCACATTCTCTGCGGCGAGCGGTTTGATAATCTCATTCAGATAATCCGAGGTGCCTTCGACTCGTTCCAAATGTGGGTAGCGTATTCCGTCGTGATAATCGATCTCGTACGTTTCCACAAAACCGCCGTTCGCAACCAGCAGTTTCAGCGGACGCGTTTCCTTTGCGCTGTCCTCGATGGCGTTGCGCATGGTCTTGACCGACCATCGTCGCCCATTCACGGCCTGAATTTTCATTCCCGGCCCGATTCCCGCTCTGTACGCAAGCATGCCGTGAATCACATCGCGAATTGTGCCATCTTCCTCAAGCACAAGCCCGATCGAGTTGGTCAGATCCAGATGGTCGTCGGTCGATTCATCATCGAGAATCATTTGATTCGGCGCGTCGCTGTAAACCAGCTTGTAGCCTCCGCCGTCGATTCCGCCAAGCGGCGCTCGCGGACCAACATAATCAAGCCGCTCGTGCAGGAAATTCCCCCAGTCATAAGGTGCAAGTTCGTTGAGCGTCGCGACTATGTCCTCAAAAGTGTAAGTTTTTAATGCGGGCTCGCCACCGGGCCCGCCGTGAAAAATCCTGCAGAAATCA
>DATGJE010000062.1:0-13914 GCA_035295305.1 Candidatus Acidiferrales bacterium
TGCGGAATTCGTCGAATGCAGGATAGGAGAAGGAGTATTTCGAATCGTTGCCAGTTTGCCCGAACTGCGGCGGCCATTTGTTGTCGTCCCATTGAAACAGAACGAGCTGTTGCGGATCTTTCACGGGCAGCGTTTTCAGCATCACGGCGTTAATCAAGCTGAAAATCGCCGTGTTTGCGCCAATTCCCAGGGCCAGCGTCAGGACCGCGACGACCGTGAAGCCGGGAGATTTCGTGAGCATTCGAATGCCATGCTTTAGGTCGTTCCAGAGCGCACCCATCTCTTCTCCTATTCGTAACGCAACGCGCGCAACGGATCGACGTGTGTGGCCCGCCGCGCTGGGATGTAACTTGCGAGGAACGCGATTCCGCCGAGCACGAGAGTCACAGCGAGCAGCGTGACTGGATCCGTGGTGGTAATTCCGTAAAGCTGGCTGGAGAGAAAGCGTCCCAGAATAAATCCGCAGGCAATTCCAGCAGCCCAGCCGATCACCGTCAACAGCATGGCCTGGCGAATAACGAGCTTAAGAACGTCCACGGCTTGTGCTCCCAGAGCCATCCGAATTCCAATTTCATGGGTGCGCTGGGCGACGGAATAGGAGATCACGCCGTAGAGTCCCAGTGCGGTCAATGCGAGCGCCAAGCCTGCAAAAATGGAAAGCAGTAACATACTGAAACGCGGCTGCGACACGGACGCGCCCATGAAGTCGTCCATCGTTTGCACGCCGTAGAGCGGAAGATTCGAGTCCATGGAATGCACGGCGTCGCGAGCGGCACCAACTAACCCCTGCGGCGCGGTTTGTGTGCGCATGACGATGGATAGACCAGTGATCAGGCATTGCTGATATGGCAGGTAGTATTCCGGTTTGGGAGTTTCTCTCAGCGTTCGCGCTTTCACATTGGCAACCACGCCGATGATTTGTCGGACCATTTCCTTGCCGCCATCGGAGACTCCGGGTGTGATGTGCTTGCCGATCGGATTTTCATTGGGAAAGAAGAGGTGCGCGAATTGCTGATTGACGATCACGACACCAGACGCCGTAGCCGTGTCGGTCGGCGCGAAATCGCGGCCCTGGACCATGGGAATCTGCATAGTCTGGAAATAAGCTGGACTGATGATACGAATCGCGGAGCTCGGTTCGTTCCCTTTGGCGACGGGCCGGCCTTCGATGGAGAAGCTGATGGACGCATTGTTGCCGCTGAAAGGCAACGTCCAGCTGGCTGCCGCGGAACCTACACCGGGGAGCGCGTTCAACCGGCTTAGGAGTTGCAGGTAGAAAGTTTTCTGTTGAGCGGTGTTGTATCGCGAATCCGGCAAATCAAAATTGAAAGTGAGAACGTTGTGCGGATTGAATCCGGGATTCACGCTTTGCAGGCGCGCAAAACTCTGAATCATCAATCCCGCGCCCATGAGCAACGCCAGCGCCAGAGCCATTTCCACCACCACCAAAGAACCGCGAAGCCGGTTGTGCTGCAGGCTGCCGGAAAGGCCGCGGCCGCTTTCCTTCAGCGAATCAACCAGATTGGTTTTTGAGCCGTGCAACGCGGGGAAGAGTCCGAAGAGAATTCCAGTGACGATAGCTGCCAGCAGCGTGAACGCGAAAACGTGGCTGTCTATCTTGATCTGGGACATTCGCGGGATGTCCTCGGGAACTAATTGAATCAGCCCTTGCGTGCCCCACAGCGCGAACGCGAGCCCCAGAAATCCTCCAAAAATCGCGAGCACAATGCTTTCCGTGAGCAACTGCCGAATCACGCGGCCGCGTCCCGCGCCCAGCGCCGAACGGATCGCCATTTCCTTTTGCCGCGTCATCGAACGCGCCAGAAGCAGATTCGCGACATTGGCGCAAGCAATGAGCAGCACGCAGCCGACTGCGCCGAAGAGAACCAGCAGAGCGGGCTCGACATTGCCTACCAACTGGTCGAGTAACGGTTCCACATGACCGCTCGAAAAATGCAAATTCGTGTCTGGATATTGTTTCGAGAGGTTGGAATTGATTCGGGCCATGTCCGCTTGTGCCTGGCCTACGGAGACACCGGGTTTCACGCGGCCAACGACCAGAAGAAAATGTGCGCCGCGTTCGCTCGTTATCGGCGGATCGGGAGGGGTGGCTGTAGCGTCGTCAGCGAGCGTCGTCCAGAGTTGCACTGTGGGCGTTTGAATCGGAAAATTGAATCCGGGGGGCATGACTCCCACCACGGTATAGCTTCGCCCTCCGAGGATAATTCGTTGGCCGAGTATCTTAGGATCCGCGCTGAACGTGGTTCGCCACAGGCGATCGCTCAGAACGACGACCCGATGCCCGGCCTTTTCTTCTTCCGGCAGAAATCCGCGGCCTAACGCGGGTGCGACACCCAACGTCGAAAAGAAATCCGCGGACACAATCTCACCGCTTAAATGAGCCGGCTGGTCGCCACCCGTCAGCGTGTAATCGCTGTCATGAAAAGCGGTGATATGGCTGAAGACTTGATTTTGATTTCTCCAGTCGAAAAAATCCGGATAAGACGCGGATTTGTGCGGCACTCCAAGCACGGTGTCGAAATACTGAACAGACATGAGCTGGTCGGATTGAGGGAAGGGAAGAGGGCGCAGTAAGACTGCATTGACCACGCTGAAAATTGCGGTGTTGGCGCCGATGCCGAGCGCCAGCGTCAACACCGCGACTGCCGTAAACGCCGGAGACTTCGCGAGCATGCGGAGCCCGTAGCGGAGATCTTGCAGCAAAGTTCCCATGGATTCTCCCTGGTCCTCGCTGCCGCGCTCTGCCGGTGCAAGCTCGCGAGTTTAGCTATTGCTTAGCCGGCGGCTCGAATTTCGAGTCGTCGACGGGCACATTATTCTTCACATCTTTGATCGTGTAAGACGAAGACTCGCCCGCCCTCGACCACGTGGTCTTGTACGGGATATTCACGCCGTCTACCGGCTTGTAATCCGCATAGTCGGCTTGAACCGGCAAAGAACCGAATATCGTTCGATTTCGGATCATCCGACGTACCAACAGCCCGGATTGTTCGTCGAAAAATAAAAGCTCGATGATGCCGTCCGGCGCCTTCGCCTGCATAACGTAAGTTGTTTCATCGCCGATCTTCGCTCGGGCTCGGACGTGCTTGTCCGTGTAGCTTTTGAGCGCCGCGGCTGGATTCACCGCTGCTTCCCGCCGCAAAATGATGGCGTCGCTTGGCTCTGCGTCGCGCGTTCCTTGGCTGGATGCAACCCATGCGCGCGAGCCATCAAAGCCGGCCGTGATTTCTCCTTCGGGCAACGTCGTCACCTCATACATTTTGCCGAGTCCCTTTTCGTAGGTTTCAACCGCGTAGGTCTTACCGTCGCTGTCGGTCTCTTGCAGTTGAATCTCACGCGAAGTCACTTTGCTCAGGGCCTCTTCGCTGCCAATGGCTTGAGTGTATTTGTCGAGTACTGCATCGGCGCTCGGAAGCGGTTGGGGCGTAGAGCCCGCGGTCGGCCGGATAAATTGCGGGGCTAGCGCTTCCGCCGGAAGCGGCGGGACACCCATCGGCTGATGATTTCCCTGATGGCATGTGTAGCAGCTCACTTCGGAGCGTCCATCGAAATTGTTTTTGTTGATGGCAAAAAGCATGGTCATCATTTGGCGAGCCGTTTCTTTTTCCGGCTTCTCGTCCTTGTCGAAAGGCTTTACATGGCAGTAGTCGCATTTCACGCCAAGGGCTGTGGTGATATAGCGCATTCCGGGCAGGAGGTCAGAGGCCGGAATGTCATTCAGCACCTTAATGTTTTTGTAATACTGCCCAGCAGTTTTGTCTTTCGGTGCCTGCTCGAGTTGCGCGCCCGTTCCGACGGCAAGCGCCAACACGGCGGCCGACGCAATCAACGTTGGGCTCAGCAGCTGGCGAACCGTCGCGTTCAGTTTTTGTAAAACACCTTGCATCACATCCTCCCAGAATTGAAATTCGTGAACTTGGGCCGCCATGCTTCAGCGATCACTGGCGGCCAGTTCAGGTTCCCCGATTCTACGCGAGTTGCGATTTTCTGGGCAGTTTTCAATGTTCATCCGAAACCATTATTCGTAGCGCAGAGCTTCCATCGGATCCAGACGCATCGCGCGCCGCGCCGGGATGTAGGAAGCAGCCAGAGCAACCAGCACGATCAAAACAGGCACGCCGATAAAAGTCGCGGGGTCCCTTGCCGTAACACCGAAAAGCAGGCTGGACATCAGGCGAGTAATGGCAAAACAAGCGACGATTCCGATGGCGACGCCCGCAATCACCAGCGTCGCACTCTGTCTGAGCACAAGCCGCAGAACGTTGCGAGGTTGCGCTCCGAGTGCCATTCGAACCCCGATTTCGTGTGTACGCTGGCTGACGGAATACGAGAGGACACCGTACATACCAATCGTCGCGAGAAGCAGTCCCAGAGCGCCCAAAATGGCTGAGAGCGCAGCCGCCGTGCGGTACGAGAAAAGGGATATGCGAACGAGCTCATCGACATTTGCCGATTGCAGAACCATCACGCCCGGATCGAGCGATTTTGCCGCCTCGCGCACTTCCCCGAGCAAGCTCGCCAGGTTGCCAGAGCTTCGAACCAGGACGTTCGCGTCGGTTTCACCATTTTCCAGACACGGAAAATAAAGGAACGCTTCCGGTTGCTCGGTCATGGTGTGGTATTTGATGTCTTTCACGACGCCAACAATTGTCCACCAGCGATGCCAACTGGAAATGCGATGCCCGATCGCGCTCTGTCCCGGCCAAAACCTTTGCGCCATCGTTTGATTAACGATCACGACCAGGGGCGCGCCCTGGCGATCCTGTTCGGTGAAATCGCGGCCGTCTATCACCGGAATCTGCATGGTCGAAAAATAGTTCGGTCCGGCGTCATTGAAATCAATGTACATGTCTTCGTTGGGCGCCGGCGTGTAGCCTTCGATCACCGGCTCCGTATACCCACGGCCGTAAAACCAAAGAGGAACGTAGCGCTCCATGGTCACGGATTTAACGCCGGGCAGCGTGCGAAGGCGCTGAAGCAGATTGTCGTAAAAGGCGTGCGAGGATTCGTTCGTATAGCCATTCGGACGAAGATCAAATGCGGCAAGCAGCACGTGATTTGGGTTGAACCCGGGACTCGCGGCCTGCACGTTTCTGGCGCTGCGCAGCAACAGGCCTGCACTGACCAGAAGAACGAGCGCAAGAACAACTTCCGAAACCACGAGGAGGCTCCGCAGGCGGCCGTGCTCGGAGCCTGCTGAACTCGTGCGGCCGCCATCTTTCAGCGAGCGGCTGAGATTCGGCGAAGAAGCGCGGAGCGCGGGAACGACTCCGCAGATGACGCCAGTCAGGACAGACAGCGCGACCGTGAAGGCGAGCACCTCGGCGTTGACGCCGAGAGAAAGCCCGATGGGGAAGACACCGGCTGGAAAAAAGAAAACGAGCAAATTCGCTGCCCACGAAGCGACAAGAATTCCACCGGCGCCGCCGGCTAGGGCGAGTAGCAGGCTTTCGACAAGCAATTGTTGAAGCAGACGCATCCTGCTGGCTCCGAGGGCCGAGCGAACCGCGATCTCCCGTCCGCGGCCGGCGGCACGCGCGAGAAGCAAGTTTGCAATATTCGCGCACGCGATCAGCAGCACCAGAACCGCAACGACGGAAAGAAACAAGAGCGCGGAAAGCAAAAGACTCTGGGCGCCGTAATGCGCCTTCCAGACCGGTGCGACGAAGACTCCCACATTCCGGCTCGAGGCGGGATATTCCCGCGCGATGCGGCGCGCAATAGTCGACAAGTCAGCCTGCGCTTGCGCTACCGTGACGCCGGGCTTGAGCGGCCCCATCAAATGAACGAAAGTTGGCGAGCGCTGCTCTAAGTCTTCGCCGGGAAGAATTGCCGGCTGCATCATCATCGGCACCCAGTAATCTGGAGCGACGCCGACGATCGTTCCTTGAAAGCCGCGTGGCGCGACGCCGACAATCGTAAAACCGTGGGTATTGATATTGACCGTCTGGCCGATGACACTTGGAGTCGCCCCAAACTGCCGCTGCCAGAAGGCGTAACTCAGGACAATATAGGGGTCGCCGCGCAGTGCGCCTCTGTCCTTGGCCTGAAACAGGCGGCCGCGCTCGGCGTGAACACCCAGAACGTCGAAATAATTCTCTGTGACGATCTCGCCCCAAACCCGCTGCTCTTGTTTATTGCCTGCCCACGTCATGTTCGCCGGCACAAGCTCGAAGCCCACAAGCCCGGAGAGGACCTCGTTTTGATCACGGTAATCGCGGAAATCGGGATACGAACTTGTATGGTATTCGCCGCTGGGCATAACGGTTTCGATGGCGACGAGGCGATCCGAGTGTTCTATGCCTGGAAGCGGATGCAAAAGAACGGACTGCACCCAACTGAATACCGTGGCGTTTCCGCCGATGCCGAGGGCAAGAGTCAACACGGCGATGGCAGTGAATCCGGGATTCTTCAGCAGCATGCGAATCGCGTAGCGCAGGTCTTGCAGCAGGCTGCCCATCATCAATCTCCTATTCGTAGCGCAGTGCAGTGTTCGGATCCAGGCGCATCGCGCGTCGCGACGGAATGTACGAAGCCAGCAGCGCCACCACAGTCAAAAGCAACGCCACAGCCAAGAACGTCAGCGGGTCGGTAGCTCTCACTCCGTAAAGCAAGCTCGAGATCAGCCGAGTTGCCGCGAGCGACAGCGCAATGCCAATCACTAAACCAATCACCGCCAGCCGCGCCGCTTCGCCTACGATCAGTCGCAATACATCCCCGCGTTGCGCGCCCAGCGCCATGCGGATGCCGATTTCCTGCGTCCGCCGCGTCACCGAGTGCGCCACCATCCCGTAAATGCCCACCGCCGCCAGCGCCAGCGCCGCTCCAGCAAAAATTCCCGCGAGCAGCAGCAGGAAACGTTTCTCGGCCAACCAGCCGCCCACGTCGTCGGCAAACGTAGAGAATTGAACCGGGGTATTCGGATCGAGCTCCTGAAAAATTGCCTGCGCCGAGGGAACGATGGCACTGGCCGGCAAGGCCGTCCGCAGAACAATCGCAGGGGAACCGTTGCCCAGTCCCCGCTGGCGATAATCGACATAAACCATAGGGGTCATCGGTTGATCCAGTCCGTGGGCGCGAACGTCGCCGACAACTCCGACAATCGTGAGCGGCTTCAGGATGCCGTCCATGTTGCTGAAGTCAATGATCTGACCGACGGGGTTTTGATTTGGCCATTTCTCTTGCGCCAGATTTTGGCTAACCAGCGCGACGTTCGGCGCGTCAGGGCCATCCTGCTCGTCGAACATGCGTCCGCGAATGAGTGGAATCCCAGTCGCGCGGAAAAATCCCGCGCTCGCGACGGCGCGATCGGCTTGCCCGGTCTGCTTCGTATTTTGGGCCATGCGCCCCCACTCATCGAAGTTCGTCGGCGCCGAATGACCATTGAGAAGTAAGAATAGTCCGTCGTTGAACCCCTCCGAGTCCGCGATGGGAAGCGCCCCTGCGACTCCTGCCGATTCGACTCCGGGGATCGCGCGCACTCGTTGCAGCGCGTTGTCTAGGAATTGAGTCTGCCGCGCGATTTCTGCCTGCCTCTGCTGAGGTGTCAGTTCGTCTTGTGGTTGAGGAAGCGAAAACTTCAATACCAGCAAATTCTCTCCGCTAAAGCCCGGACTCACCGAGATCAGCCGCAGAAAGCTGCGGCCCAAAAGCCCCGCGCCAACCAGCATCACTAACGTGGCGGCAATTTCGCCAATCACCAGCACGCTGCGGGTTCGCTGGCTACCCGCGCTGTAACCTCGCGAACCCGCGCTCAGTGCATCGTTCAGGTTCACTCCACCGGCGCGCCACGCAGCAAACAGTCCCAGGCCGACCGCGACAATCAAAGTGGTCGCAACCGTAAATGAGAGAACGGAACCATTAATCGCGATACCTTGCTGTCGCGGCAAACTTGCAGGAAGGATCGCGGGAAGCAAACTCGTTGTCCACAGCGCGATCAAAACTCCTAGCGTCCCACCAGCGAGAGCCAGCGTCAGCGATTCGGCAAGCAATTGCTGCACAAGGCGGCCGCGGCCAGCTCCGAGCGCCGCGCGTACCGCCAATTCCTTGCGCCGCGCCGACGTGCGCGCCACCAACAATCCTGCAACGTTCGCGCACGCAACCAGAAACAAAAGAATGACGGCGCCGAAAAGGGCGATCAGAGCCGAGCGGACATTTGCGACGATGGTGTCGGCAAGCGGGATCACTGTCGCGTCCGTCAGGAAGTAGTCAGAGATCTCTTTTTTCCCGTACTCAGCGTGAATTCGGCGAGCAATTGTGTCGAGATTTGCGCGAGCCTGTTCGATGCTCACGCCGTCCCGAAGACGCGCGATGCCTTCTCCGTTGTGAGACGAGCGGCTGGTAGACCAGCCGTAAGTCTCGCGCGGAACCCATGCCGACACGCCCGGAGGAAAATCGAACCCCTGCGGCATTACCCCAATGACCGAATAGGATGAGCCGTCCATCGACAACCGCACCTGAGAGAAGTCCGGTCTTCCTCCCAGATGCTGTCGCCAGTAACCATAACTGACGATCATTGCAGACGCGCCATGAGGATGTAGTTCATCAGCGGCAAATTCGCGGCCCCTGAATGGTTCCACGCCCATTACTTTGAAAAAATCTTGAGAAACCAGCCCGATGTTCATGCGCACGGGCTCACTGCCGCCAGAGACAGAATCCGGTCCGGATGAAAACGTCGCGAGACCGGCGAGCGTATTGTTTTGCGAACGAAAATCCAGAAAGTTTGGATCGGCCAAACGCGTTCGATGACCGTTGGCCTCCTGTTCCCATACGGTCACGATTCGTTGTGGATTTGGATAGGGAAGGGGGCGAAGCAAGACGGCGTCAACAACAGAAAAAATCGATGTTGAGGCTCCAATGCCCAGCGCCAGCGTCAAAATGGCAACGATGGCAAATCCCGGATTCTTTGCCAACGTTCGGATACCGAAGCGCAAGTCCTGCAAAAAAGTGTTCATCGGTTCCTACCTCCGAATCGTGCAGGCACACCCCAAGCTTTTGAAAAATACGCTTGGGGATTTCTTGAAAAGATGCTCAGACGGTCTGCGTTTGCGCCCGCATCGTCTCTTCGACGATGCGCCCGTCAAACAGGTGAATCGAGCGGTCCGCCACACTCGCGAATCGAGGATCGTGCGTAACCATACAGATCGTCGCACCCTCGCCGTGGAGTTGCCGCAGCAGATCCATTACCGCTTCGCTGTTCTTCGAGTCCAAGTTTCCGGTCGGCTCGTCCGCCAGCAGAATGGAGGGTTGGCCGACAAGCGCACGGGCTACGGCGACGCGCTGCTGTTGACCGCCGGAGAGTTGCGATGGATAGTGCTTCATGCGATGCGCCATGCCAACGCGTTCGAGCACTTGCTGGACGCGCTGCTTACGCTCCGCCGACGCCATGCTCCGGTAGGTGAGCGGGAGCTCGACGTTCTCGAAGACGGTGAGGTCGCCGATCAGGTTGAACGCCTGGAAAATGAAGCCAATCTCGCGATTTCGGATCCTTGTGCGGTCGGATAGCGACAGATTCGCCACCGGCTGGTTATTCAGCGTGTAGGCGCCATCCGTGGGCGAATCGAGAAGCCCGAGAATCGAAAGCAAAGTCGACTTGCCGCAACCCGAAGGTCCGGCAATCGACAGGAATTCGCCCACCTTGATTTCCAGGTGAACGCCGGCGAGCGCGTGCGTTTCAATTTCGTCGGTGAAGAACACTTTCGTAACGCCGTCGAGGTGAATCAATGCTTTCGTCGTGCTGTCCATTCTCGCTCCTTCGTCAGCAAGTGTCTTTAAGTTCTAATTGATCCGAATCCGTTCAAAAGCATCATAGGCAGACATGTCGGAAAGAATTACCGTGTCCCCGATATTCAAGCCTTTTATAATTTGCACTGTACTTACGGACGTTTTGCCAATCTCAACGTTAGCACGCACGGCTTCTTTACCGCCCTCGACTTCCTTAAATAGCCCTATCGTGCTGTTTTGGTCCCCGTGCACCGGGCGGCCTACATATAGCACATTCGTCAACTTTTCAATCAAAACCGTCCCCTCCACACTGAGGTTTGGCACGGCGCCCTCGGGCAGTGGGCCGTCCAAATGCACGTCCACGGTACGTGTACCATTCACGACGGCGGGATCGATACGAATCACGTGGCCCGGGATGACGCCATTATGAGTGTCAACCGAAGCGGTCTGATTAAGCTGAATATCCCGCGCCTGTGTCTCCGCGATTTGTAGCTGCGCTTTCAATTGCGAAGGCTGGGCCACTTTTGCCAGTTCGGTTCCTGGCGTCACTTCCTGGCCTACTTCGACGGGTAGTTCCTGCAGCACGCCATCAATACCTGGCCGCACCTTCAACTGGTCGACCTGGTGCGCGTAGAGCTGTTCCTGCGCCTTATCTTGGTCGATCGTGGCTTGCTGCACGGCCATCTGCTCCTGCATGGAGGCCGCGAATGTATCGACTTGCTTCTGCGCCAGATCGTTTTGCGCTTTCAATTCAGTCGCTGCGACAAGAGATTTATCGTAGTTGATTTTGGGGCCCACGTTTTGCTTGTACATGTTTTCGTCGGCGTCCGATTGCATTTGCGCGACGTGATATTGCGAGCGAATCCCAGCTGCCGTCGAGCGCAGGGCCATGAGCTGATTTTCCAGCGTCGCTTTTAAATTGTTGTATTGGGCTTCCGCGGATATCAGTTGGTATTTTGCACCCAAATATTGCTGCTCAAGCTGGGGGTTGCTGAGGACCAGAATCACGGTATCAGCCTTCACCTTTGTTCCCGCCAGCATCAACCGCTGCTCCACGCGCCCCTCGGTAATCGCCGGTATGATTCTCGTGGTTTCCGGCACCAGCGTTCCCAGGCCTTGCACTTGCCGAAGCATCTCGCCGCGCTTCACAGTGTCTGTCCAGATCACCGATCCATCGACCGTAGGCGGTGCAGGTTTGAGCCGCGAAAGTCCGTACGTGACCAATGGCAGCAGAATCAGAATGATGGCAATATATATAATTCGACGGATTCGTTTCTTTCGTTTTACTTCTGGCCGTTGTATATCCAAGTCAATTCTCCTCGTCCGTACGACATAACCGCAATTCGGATACCGTCATCCATTCGCCGTTAAATCATTCATCCTGTGTGGATTATAGACAGTATACACCGAATCAACGGCCTCTGCACGCCCGATAGTGGGACTCAAGCGTCCCACTAGCGAACACTCCACACCGTACGTTTCAGAACGATGAGTTGTGTCGAGCAGGCTTTGTCCGATCTCAATGGACGAGACTCAAACGGCCAAGGGAGCAACTTAGACCGAGTTCGCGTGTTTGTTGTTTAAGGCGCGGTTTGCCGCAGCCACAGCTTCACACTGTACACGTACTAACGCCCAGCCGTTGTGATATCCAAAACGAAAGGTTTTGCATCTAAAGCAAGCGATTCGATTTCTTCGGGGAAGGCTTCCTCTCGGGTGGAGGGGTTGCCAGGAACTGCACGTCGCGTAGTTCCGGCATTGCGTCCAGCACTGGGAAGTTGCATCGTTAGGATTCATTTGATCGAGCCCATTGGGAGGAAGTTCCGTGCTTCTAAATAATAACGGTTTGCGCCGCGTCAAATCCGCGTTCAGGGCAGTCGCGCGTTTTGCTGCAAGTCACCGTCTTGGCGTTAGCGTGACGGTTGTTGTATTGCTCCTTACCTGCTCACTTCTGCCGCTCGTGGGGCAAGCGGATCACCCGCGTGGCGAAGGAGCGCATGAGCACGATTCCGCTCTTCAGATTCGCAAACGCGCCGATTGGTTCTTCCGCCAGCGCGCATTTCCTCTTGGGCACATTCCCGCTGACGCGCGCCTGAAGGCCCTCCAACAAGTCGAGCAAATGCGCCGCACGAAGGGCGTTTTCATGAACCGATTCGCGGCCGCGGCGCGCGCCACGTTTCCCGTGACGCAAACCATTCCGATAAATGGGTCCACGTGGACGCCCATTGGACCGCAGCCTACAGCGAGCTCTTTTTTCGGGAACGTTTCCGGGCGCGTGAATGCGCTGGTCGTTGATCCTTGCGACGCGACCGGTAACACAATTTACGCCGGAGCGGCACAGGGCGGCGTTTGGAAGACGACCAATGGCGGAACAAATTGGACTCCGATGACGGATCCCCAACCTTCGATTTCAAGCGGCTCATTGGCGGTTGATCCGGTGGCGGGCGACTGCACAGGCGGCCATACTGGCTCGATTTACTACGGCACAGGCGAGGAAAATTTCGCGTTCGACAGCTTTTATGGCGCTGGCGTTTTGATTTCACACGATGGCGGCGTTACGTGGACAAAAGACAACACTTTTGTGAACGTCACGAGCGGCACACCGTCTGTGATCACTCCCCAGAGCGCGAGCGCCGCTGGTCCATTTATTGGCGGCATTTCCGTGGATCCTGCAAACACGCAAGTTCTTCTCGCCGCGGTTCAGGGCATCAGTACGCAGGCGCATTCAGGTATCTGGCGCTCCACGGACGGAGGCGCGGATTGGACTTTGACTCCGCCGACTTCCTATACGCCTGCGCTTCCCACCCAGTTTGATTTCGCAACGGGTGTGGCATTCGATCCAAACGATACATTGGGCAAGACGGCTTACGCCGCGCTCGGCGTCCCGTTTTGTACTGGCACCAACGGCGCCTGCGGACAGGCGGGCGATGCAGAATTGGACAATGGCGTTTACAAATCCACCGATTCCGGAGTGACCTGGACTCGCTTGGCCGGTCTGGATACAGCGGCTGGCTCGAATTCCGGAAACTACGGCCGCATTAGCATCGCCGTCGGGCCTTCCTCGAATGGGTTGCCCAGCGGCACAGAGCTTATCGTTTCCATCGCTGACATCACAGCAAGTTCCAACGATTTGCTCGGCGTGTTCAAGAGCACGGATGGCGGCCAGACTTTTGCCACTGTGACCACTCCGGCATTTTGTAATCAACAATGCTTCTACGATATGGCTGTCGGAATCAGCCCAGCAAACGCCAACGTTATCTTCCTTGGCGGCGGCCCGGCCGCGGAAGGCTCTATTTCGGGCGGCTCTATTTCGCAGCCTTGCGGCAATATTCCTGCGGATCAGGGCATTTCTGCTGTCATCGAGTCCACGAACGGTGGCCAGACCTGGGCAGACGTATCCTGCGACAATTCCAGCGGAACATTCATCCACGTGGACACCCACGCTTTTGCCTTCGGGCCCAGCAACAAATTTTTCATCGGCAACGATGGCGGCGTGTGGAGTTCCACCAACGTGATCACCAGTCCGGGCGGTCAGAATTGGACAAATCTGAATAATACTTTGAGCCTTACCCAGTTTTATCCCGGCAATTCCATCCATCCGTCGAATCCGGAAATCGGTTTCGGAGGGACGCAGGACAACGGGATGCAGATGTTCGATGGCCAGCTTCAGTGGAGCGACACCGCTTCCTGTGGCGACGGTGCCTGGACCGCGGTCGATCCCAGCACACCGAGCACGGTCTATACCACGTGCGAGGCCATTGGACAATTTGGAACGATCTTGAAAAACCAGATGGACGGTACGGGAGCAGGGAACGGAGCCAATTGGCTCGCCCTCGATACTCCGACCATGGACAATGACAACACGAATTTCATTCCGCCCGTGGTTGTTGACCCTTCGACTCCGCAGAACGTTTATTTCGGTACGTTCCGTGTGTGGCAGTCCACAAATGGCGGAATTTCCTGGAATCCAATTTCGAGCGACCTCAGAGGGGCAGCGAACGCCTCGAACCCGAATTGTGGTGGGGGGATATGCGTCATTACGACACTAGCGGTGGCTCCGAACGCTTCCGGCACCATCTACGTCGGTGCGGACACCGGAGCGATTTGGGTGTCAACAAACGCTACCTCGTCATCGCCCACGTTCTCAGAAATTGACAGGTCCAACATGCCGGG